>JAJRWJ010000300.1 GCA_024276805.1 Gammaproteobacteria bacterium | reverse complement strand
CTGGCAAAAGTCAAATCAGACTACGAGCTGCTGCACAAAAGCCGCTTGTCGACGCTGGAAAATTATTTATCGGACGATATACTCAAACAGCGGCGCAATATTTTGCTCGACACCATCAAGCGCGATATCGGTTTTCTGGTCTGTGAATCGTTGAATCTGACCGACAGCAAGTTGAAAAATGCCGTACAACAGCTGGATGAATTCAAGAAAGTGGATTTTGAAAACCAGGAAATGACCGGTAAATTGATGGCTGAAACCCGCGACCGGCAGAATGCCTATATGGCCAATGTGGAAAACTTCCAGGCCAGTCGCAGGGTATTTACCGTCCAGGCGAAAATGCTGATCGATTCGATGGCCAAGGAAAGAATCGATGAAATCATCAGAAACACCAAGCAGGAGATGTCAAAAAGCCTGACCACTTATGGCATGAAGCAGAACATGCGCAAATTGTTCGATGAACTGCGCGATTTACTGCAGGATAGTGTCGATATCACCAACGAAACACGCCGCCTGGTGAAGGCTATTCACAAAAAATTCCAGGATGAATACGGTTTCAAGGAGATCGAGCCGCAACTGTTTTCCATCAAGCAGTATCAGTTCGAGCTGGAACAGATTTTCGAGGAAGGCGAGGCTTTTCGCAACAGCGCCAAAACCACGATGACCGAACAGAGCATCGTTATCAACAAGCTGTACAGCACACTGATCAGCAAAGCCAGAAACATTCTGAAACAGGCACACAAGGATGCAACGACCTGGAGCAACAGTGTCCTGACACCACTGATGCACCAGATCAAGGATCATAAAAAGCAGATCGAAAGCCGTCTGCTGATGTTAAGGAAAATCAACGATTCCAAAGGCAATATTCTGGAAAATATCACAAATCTGGAAAAGGAACTGGAACCCTTAAAGCAGCAGCGTAATGAGCTGGCCATCATTATCAAGGCCATGCAACTGGATGAGCAAAGCCAGACTCCTGTCGAACAGGAAGAGAGAAGCATCGAGCCGGTCGATTCACTTTCCTGAGAGAAAACAGAAAATTGCATTTGCTGTTATCAGGGTTTGCTCTTTTTGAAAATCAGGTCCCGGACAGTATGACCCAAACGGATGCCGCGCTGTTCGAATTTCGTCAGTGGCCGGTAATCGGGCCGTTGACAGTAACGCTCATCGGGACTGGTATTTCTTAAAGAGCGGCAATCATTCAAGACCTCCAACATCTCTTCGGCATAGCCTTCCCAGTCAGTTGCCGCATGGAAATACCCCTGATCATGCAGCTTCCTGGCTGACAATTGTGCAAATTCCGGTTTGACGATACGCCGTTTATGGTGACGTTTTTTCGGCCAGGGATCGGGGAAAAACAGGTGTATGCCGGACAAGCTGTGGTCCGGGATGCATTGTTCGAGAATATCCAGCGCATCATGACAGTAAATTCTGATATTGCTCAGGCCGCGCTGCTGTATAAGCAGCAACAGATGACCAACACCGGGTCTATGTACTTCAACGCCTATATAATCCCGATCCGGATTGGCCTCAGCCATCTCCACCAGGCAGGCGCCGTTACCAAAACCGATTTCCAGGAACAATGGCGCTCTGCGCTGGAAAATCTCCGGGAAATCCGGAGTTTGCTCCGCATTGAGACAAAAAATGTCCGCATGCTCCTGCAGCGCCTGCTGTTGTGCGGGCGTGATCCTGCCCTGCCGGCGAATGAAACTGCGGATCCGGCGGGAAGCCGTTGTTTTAGCTGTCGGCATTTACCCGGTAGTGCAATAAATTACAGAAACAGGCCATCGATTGGTGAAGAAGCGGAGGCAAAACGTCTGCGCGGCATTCTGCCGGCAAGATAAGCTTCCCGCCCGGCCTCGATGCCTTTTTTCATTGCCGAAGCCATCAATACAGGATGTTTCGCTTCCGCAATCGCGGTATTCATCAACACGCCGTCGCAGCCCAATTCCATGGCAATGGCGGCATCGGAGGCGGTTCCCACGCCGGCATCGACCAGAATGGGTACTTTGGCGTTTTCCACTATAGTCAGAATGTTATAGGGATTGCGTATGCCCAGGCCCGAACCTATCGGGGCGGCAAGCGGCATGACCGCCACGCAGCCGATGTCCTCGAGTCTTTTTGCGGCGATGGGATCGTCATTGGTGTAGACCATGACGTCGAAGCCTTCTTTCACCAGGATACTGGCGGCTTCAAAGGTGGCAGCAACATCGGGGAACAAGGTTTGCTGATCGGCCAGGACTTCCAGTTTTACCAGGGTATGGCCATCGAGCAGTTCTCTGGCCAGGCGACAGGTTCTGAGCGCATCTTCAACGTTAAAGCAGCCTGCGGTATTTGGCAGGATAGTGTATTCGTCCGGGGAGATGACATCCAGTAAATTCGGTTCATCGGCATTCTGGCCGATATTGGTGCGGCGGATGGCGACTGTGACAATTTCCGCGCCGCTGGCTGCAATAGCCTGGCGAGTTTCCTCGAGGTCTCTATATTTGCCCGTTCCCACCAGCAGCCTGGAGTGATAGGTTTTTCCCGCAATCTGGAAGGTATCCTGCTGCCCGCCGCCAATGGCGCGAACTATTTCCACGCGGTCACCCTCTTGCAGGGGTCTATCAGGAAATTGGTCGAAAGGCAGGATTTCCTTGTTCAACTCGACGGCGATGCGTTTGCCGCTCAGCCCCATTTCCTCAATCAGCCTGTCGACCTTGCAGTTATCGGCAATAGAGCGGTTCCGCCCATTGACAATGATATTCATAAGCTTTGTTCCTGTTTCAATTTTCGACGTTTCTACGCTGCTCAACGGCCAGTTTAAGATCATCCAGTAATTGTAGCGTATCGTCCCAGCCCAGGCAGCCATCGGTAATGCTCTGTCCGTAAACCAGCGGCTTTCCGGAAACAACATCCTGGCGGCCGGCTTTGAGATTGCTTTCAATCATGACTCCGAAGATTCGTCGATCGCCTGTGGCTATCTGGCCGGCAACATCCTTGCCTACCAGCATTTGTCTCTGATATTGCCGCAGGCAATTGGCATGGCTCAGATCGATCATGATCTTGACGGGCAAATTTGCCGCCTGCAATGCTTCGGCAACATGCTCTACACTGACCGCATCGTAATTGGGTCGGTCGCTGCCGCCGCGCAAGATAAGATGCGCATCCTCGTTGCCGGTCGTGGAAAAAATGGCGGAGTGCCCGGCTTTGGTCAACGATAAAAAATGATGTGGACTTCTTGCCGCGCCTATCGCATCGATTGCCGTCTTGACGGTACCATCGGTGGCATTTTTAAATCCAACAGGGCAGGACAGTCCCGAAGCCAGTTCGCGATGTACCTGGCTTTCTGTGGTCCTCGCGCCAATTGCCCCCCAGGAAATCAAGTCGGAAAAATACTGCGGGGTAATTAAATCGAGATATTCAGTTGCCGCCGGCATGCCGATTTCATTGATCCCCAGCAATAATTTGCGAGCGATTCGCAACCCTTTATTGATATTGAAACTGCTATCGAGGTCGGGATCGTTGATCAGCCCTTTCCAGCCGACTGTGGTGCGCGGCTTCTCGAAATATACCCGCATGATGAGCAGCAGATTGTCTTTGAGAAGGTTTGCGCTGTGCTGCAGCTTTTCGGCATATTCCAGCGCCGCGTTGGCATCATGAATCGAGCAGGGGCCGACGATGACCAGTAACCGGTCGTCCCGGCCCGTCAAGATATGGTGTATGGCATTGCGCGCCTGCAGGGTGATTTTGGCCGCCGCATCGCTCAAAGGCATTTCCTGGTGGACTCGATCGGGCGCGATGACTTCTTTTGTACCACAGATGCGCAAGTCATCGGTGTTGTATTTACTGTGCATGAACTAACCGCCGGTATGTATACCGTGTATGATTGTAAAACAGTCAATTCTAACTGGTTTTGCCATTTTAGTCATGTGGGATTTCCGCCTTGTCGCAGATCATCGAAGGAAACTTATGCGCTGCATGGCTGTCGGATCGATTCCGGAATGCGGGGACAGCAACACTCCTGACCCCGGTCATCGCCAGAGGACAAGCACAGGACATGAGTATTGTCTGTGGAGATTGTCGGGAAATCATCCCTGCGCTTCAGTCGCGAGCAGCGCTTCGATCAACATCCGCAGTTTGTTTTGTATGATGCGGGTATTTTGTGCCCCCATTCTGAGCATCTGTTTTTGTACCGGATTGAGCGCTTCCAGTTTTTTGTCGGCAAATTTGTATCGTACCGAGGGATGAATCAGATCAATGCGTCCTTCCAACACCGGGGCGGCAAGGATATTGGCAACGGCTTTGACGAAAATATCTTCGACACGATAATCTTCCGGGTAACCAAATTCGCTAAAAACCTGGACGAACAAAGGTCGATAGCGATGATACAGCTTCAGCGTCTGCTGAATGTTCAGTGCGTTGATGGCGGCTGCCAGGTGGTCGTAACGTCGGTAGCCATCCGGATCGATATATATTCCCCGTTGATCCTGTAATACTTGGAAAGGCTTGTTCAGGCGCAAAAAACGAATATGCTTGTAGATCCGCAGCCCTTGCGAAAAATCATTGACAATAGTCAGATACTTATTGATCAGGTTATCGCTTTGCAGCCATTCAGAAAACCCGGGAGAAACCGTTACAATAGCATTTCTGAATGCCGAATCGCTGTCAGCGAGCGGCGGCAACGGTTGTTGTTCCATCCGCGCCTCTGGCGACAAGGGGCTTTTGTCCTGCGGCGTGGCCTTGGGTGTTATCTGTACCGGCCGCGTGGCTCCAGGCGTCGTTTGCGACTGCGATGGCAACTCCAGCACTGCGCTGAACTGAGGCGCTTCAGCTTGTGGTTTTGCCTGTTTCTGCTGTTGAAAGAAATAGATCAGCCCGGCAAGCACGGCAAGGATAATAGCAACCAGCAGAGCGATCAGTACTGTGAACGGTCTCGGTTTGTCCATCAATTCGTATCTACCCATAATATCAAGCCTCTGTTTCCGTAATGATTTTGCTGACTGTAAAGACAGCCGCCGAGAATGCTCTGCAATTTATGCTATTTTATCATTATAATAATTTACGTTCGCTGCCATTTGCCGGATTAGCCAATTCCCCCGTCTACCCAAAACATTCTTTTGTATAACAACTATTTTAATTTTCGGGAAACGCCATTTTCAATTACCCCCGACCCGCGCTTTCTCTATATGAGCCCCAGACATCGCGAGGGTCTGGCGCATTTGCTCTATGGTATACATATGGGGGGCTTTGTGATTCTGACCGGCGAGGTCGGTACTGGAAAAACGACTCTTTGCCGCAGCCTTCTGCAGCAAATCCCCGAGAACGCCAATATCGCACTGATTCTCAACCCCAAATTGAATTCCATCGAGCTGCTGGCCAGTATCTGCGACGAATTTGAAATCCCTTACCCTGCCGGCAATCCAAGCCTGAAAGTTTTCACCGACCTGCTTTTCAAATATCTGCTCGACAATCATGCCGGGGGCAGAAAGACTGTATTGATGATCGATGAGGCGCAAAATCTGAGTTATGATGTTCTGGAACAAATCCGTCTGTTGACCAACCTTGAGACATCGACGACAAAATTATTGCAAATCATTCTCGTGGGACAACCGGAACTGAAGCAGTTGCTGAACAGGCAGGAACTCCGGCAGCTGAATCAGCGGATCACAGCACGCTATCACCTGCAGCCTCTTTCCCTCGACGAAACGCGCGCTTATATTCGTCACAGGCTGTCGATCAGCGGCGGGAATCCGGAAATTTTCAAAGCGCTGGCAATTCGCAGAATTTATCGGCTCGCCAACGGCATCCCCAGGTTTATCAATATACTGTGTGACCGGGCTTTGTTGGGCGCCTATGCGACAGGCAAGCCATTTGTCACCAGGAACATCGTCAACAAGGCAGCCCGGGAAGTGATGCCAGACAATGCCCTGCAGCATTATGTATCCGGCTCCAGGTTTTTGACAGCCATGATCATTGTCGTACTATTGGTCAGTGGCTCTTTATATTTTCTGTTCCCTGATTTTTCGGCATCATCGTTGCGATCGCCAACCTTGAAGCATGAATCTGCTGCGAACAAAACAGCATTGCCGACAGCCAGTGCCGCAATCCCGGGTACTGTCGGGAAAAACCCGTCCGCCAGGAGCTCCATCGATAAAACCATAGCAGGCCGACAGGCTGCAAAAAGTCAGGATGTTGCCGGGGAAAACTCGGCAAACGGCCCGTCACCGGCACAAGCTGTCTCTACAGGCCAGGTATTGCAAACATTTGACAGGCTCATCGGCAGTTCTGGACTATCATTAGATGCAGCCCTGACGCAGCTGTTGCAGATCTGGTCTGAACAGGTTGATAGCGGACCAGCAGTCGATTGCAATCTGGTGCTGAAGCTTGGCTTGCGCTGTTTGATGGATATCGACAATCTGGGCCAGATCCTGAGTCTCAATCGACCCGCCATTCTGGAATTCGCCAGTCCCGATGCGTCGAAGCGCTATGGCCTGTTAATCGGGGTGGCGCAGGATGGTCTGCCGGTAATCCGGTTTGATGATGACTATATCGTGCAATTAGAAGATCTCATGTCATACTGGCAAGGATACTATCTGACTCTCTGGAAGCCGCCTTACCCGGAAATCCAGGAGATACACCCCGGCTATTCTTCTGATGATGTCCTGTGGTTGCGGCAGCAGCTTGAAGCCATCGATGGAAAAGCTTATCAGGCCATGCGGCCACGACTGTACGACAAGGACTTGCAGGAAAGGATCAAAGCCTTACAGAACCAGCATCAATTACTTGAAGATGGCATCGTTGGCCCCAAGACTATCATTCATCTGCAGAACTCGATGCCAGTAATCAATTTTCCGCTCTTAGAATCCACTGATTGATGCCATATGTCCTATATATTGAATGCATTGCGAAAATCAGAACAGGAGCGTCAGGCTCACCGCCCGACATTGCAGAAATCAATTTACCTGGAACGCACAGTAGAAAAACACCGTGGAGTATGGTTGATTGTCGCCTTGATCGTGATCAATCTGGCCACGCTGCTTTTATTCATTCGCCTGAGTACCACTGAGCGTAATGTCGAACAGCCGGCCACCCCCCCTGTCCGGCATGGAACTCCTGTAGCAAAAACAACGCCGGCTAATTTGCCGCGCTTATACGCTGGGGTACAGAAACACCCTGCTGTTTTGCCACCCGAATCCGGAAAATTGCCTCAGCCGGCCAAAAAAAAGCATGATTTTTCCATTTCCGGCATCGTCAATGCCCGGCAAAACCCATCGTCAATACCTGCCAACAAGGCTGGTGCGACTTCTCGGAAGGGCAACCCGGCCGGGCAACCAGGGACAGGCAAAAAACCATTGCAGGCGTCATCCACAGCGCCAGCGAATCCACTGAAGCCGGCACCAAAAGCGGCAGGCAGCGACGCTGAAGCCACGCATCCGGAGCCGGTAAAAAACATTGCCGCCATGGCGCCACAGCAAAAAAAGGCGTTACCTCCGGGCAGGCAGGCGCCACAGCCAGCCGCCACCAGGAAAACCGGTGTTTTCAAGGAAAGCCAGGATCCTGCCGGCAGGATCCGTACCCGGGAGCCAAGCAAAGCCTCCAGTGCCAAAACGATGCGACAGAAGCCGCCTGCTGCGGCAAAAGCCAAAGCACCCCGCCCCTCGGTTCCATTGTTGAGTGAATTGCCTCTGGAATTTCGCCGCCAGGTTCCAAGACTGAATATCAACGTCTTCGTCTATGCCGATGAGCCGCAGCAGCGCTTCGTCATCGTCGATATGGTCAAGTATCGAACAGGTGAGAATATCCAGCAAATACAGCTCAAGGAAATTCTAAGTGATTCTCTGGTCGTTGAATATATGGGCAAAACATTTCGCATCCTGCGCCCATGAAAAAATCTCGGGAAATGGATCATCTGCCAGATTCCAGTTCCCTGGCAGAGTTCTGGAGAGCCAATAGCGCAGCGTGGACATGTGCTTGCTCGGTGCGTGCAAGCGCATCGTTTATTGCACTGCCGACAGTAACGATCTTGAATGGAGAAGGGCTTGCCCGGAGATTTCTGGCATAGGCCTCATGGCGCGACAATGGGCCATAGCGAGGCTATGAAGCCATTGTCGCAACGCGGCAATGTTGACGAACTCAAGGTATAAAACGATACTTGTTTTCGCGGACAAGCCTCGAGGGGAACAGGAGGCTCAATGTCCTTCCAAAACACTCGGGTGCGGTATAAAGGAATCGTTATGATGCTGACTGCAGACGGCAAAAATGTATTGCTGACTACCGACAGTATGCTGAAGTTGCTGCAAATTATTTGAACGTTTGCAACGGGTCCCCTTGCCCGTCGATGCCTGGCACTGATCGGCATTTACATAGAGATCGATAATCCCCTTGGGAGCCTTTTTTGCAGTGCCGGGCGCTTTTTCCGGCGCCGCCGCTGGTGGTTCCTTCTTTGCCTCGGTGGAAGCAGCCTGTGCTGCGGCGGGTGCAGGCTCCGGCGCAGTTTCCGTGGCCGCTGAAGCCTGTTCAGCGGCTGGCGCTGCTTTTTTTCCTGGCGAAGCAGCACGCAGCTCTGTTTTTGCCGGCTCAAGACCCTGTTTAGCCAGATATTTTTCAACTCTGGTCTTTGGCACAGGTGGCGGCTCTTTTGCTGGTGAGGCCGCCTGTCTGGCCAGATAACGTTCCACGCTGGTTTGCGGTGCTGCCTGGCGGGGAGCCGCCGGTGTGCTGGTTTGGGACTTGGCGGCCTGCTTGGCCAGGTACTTTTCAACGCCTGTCAAAACCGGCTCTTGTGCCGCCTGCTTTTGTAAATATCTGGCGACCCCGGTCAATCCCCTGGAGTTCTCGTTTGCTTCAGTTCGCTCCGCTGGATAATGAGTATCGGCCCGGTTGTCAGTGAAACCGAGAAGTCTTTCAAGAAAGTTTTTTGCCATAATGACTACCTATTTTATTTTATTATTCCAAATGCATACACATATCTTAATCTAAAGCCCGCTCCAGAGTCCTGTATTGTTCCTTACCTGTATGGGACTCAACAATACTTGATAGGCATTATACCCTTTACAACTGCCCTGCCCAACCAATGGCTCGGCAATACGGGGTCAGGCAATGCAGTAGAACCCGCTTTATTTATTCATTGGCATATTTTGCATCTTGTTCATATTTTGCATTTTATTCATTTTCTTCATCTTGGACATCATCTGCATATGATGCTTCTTCATCAGTTTTAACTGCTG
>JAJRWJ010000299.1 GCA_024276805.1 Gammaproteobacteria bacterium | reverse complement strand
TTGCGCTGCATCGTCTGACTGGGCGCTGGCTTTCTGAAATCGCGGCTGAAGCCGCTCCTACTGCTCCCGCAAAACCACCACCGGGCTTTCGTTGACCACTTTTCTGACTCCCCAGCAACCCAGCAGGCCGATACACAGGCCACCGCTTGGCGGCAACAGCAGCCACAGCCGCCAGTTTGGCTGGTAATCGATGTTCAGTACCTGGCTGTACAGGGCATAGAGCATCGCTTCGGAAATAAGCAACGCCAGCAGGCTGGCCAGCAGACCCAGGGTGAAAAATTCGATAAACTGGCTGCGGCGCAACAAGCCGCGGGTCGCTCCCAGGGTTCTCAGCAGGGCGCCGTCATGGATGCGCTCGTCCAGCGACGCATACAGGGCGGCGAACAGCACCGTGACACCGGCCAGCAGGGCGAAACCCAGCAGGTAGTCGATGGCCTGGCTGATCTGGGCCAGGATTTTTTTGAATTGCTTGACCAGCAGGTCCACTTCCAGCACGGTGATGCCGGGATATTTCTTCACCAGTTCATTGAGATACAGCTTCTTGTCCGGTGGCAGATAGAAGCTGGTGATAAAGGTGCTGGGAAAGGCATCCAGGGTGCCGGGGGAAAAAATCATGTAGAAGTTGGGTTTCATGGTGTCCCAGTCGACATGCCGGATACTGCTGACCCGCGCGTCGAACTGCTGGCTGCCGACCGTGAAGGTCAACCGGTCTCCCAGTCCGACCTTCAGGCTCTTGGCCAGGCCCTGTTCTATGGATACCAGATAGGAGTGCTGCCCGGTCCACCATTTACCAGCGACGATCTGGTTTTCCTCGGGCAGGGTTGCCGACCAGGTCAGGCTCAGATCCCGGTGCGTGGCCTGTTCGCCCTGGGAGTCCTTGCTGACGATTTGCTGTACTGGGATGTCATTGATGCCTACCAGCCGGCCGCGCACCACCGGATAGAAACGGCTTCCGGAAATACCATGGCTGTGCAAATCCTGCTGCATGGCTTGTTTTTGTCCCGGAAAAATATTCAGAAGGAAATGGTTGGGGGCATTTTCCGGTAGCTGTGCCCGCCAGTTGTCCAGCAGGTCGTTGCGCACGGTAAAGCTGAGGATCATCGCCACCAGGGTGATGCTGAAGGCCAGAATCTGGCCGACGCTGGCCTGTCGTCGTCTGACCAGGCCCTGCAGGCCAAAGCGAATGCCCAGGGGGAATTTTGTCAACAGCCCGCGGCTTGCCGAAAGCAGCAGCAAAAGCAACGCTGCCAGGGAGGTGAAGGTGAGCAGGCCGACGCCGACGATAGCCCCGGTCAGCCGGGGATTTTGTGTATAGCGCCAGATCAGCACCGCGATCACCGATATGGCCAGGCCATAGACCAGCCAGGCACTGCTCGGCAGGGGCAGCAGTTCCCGGCGCAGTACACGCAAGGGGGAGACGCGTTTCAGACGCAGCAGCGGCGGCAGGGCGAAGCCCAGCAGCGTCGCCATGCCGGTGATGAAGCCGAATAACAGGGCCAGTGGACCGGGACTGGCGATGGTCTGTGGCAGCAGGTTGCGCAGCAGCTGGAAAAGCCCCTCCTGGGCGAACCAGCCCAGCAGGCAGCCGGTGGCGCTGGCGGCGATGCCAAGAACGATGAACTGACTGCTGTACAGAAGCAGAATGGTCTGTTGTCTGCAACCCAGGCAGCGCAGTATGGCGGTGCTGTCGAAATGCCGTTCGGTATAGCGGCGGGTGGCCATGGCGATGGCGACGCCGGCAATCAGGATCACGACAATACTTGAGAGCCCGAGATATTGTTCCGCACGATGCAGGGCCGCGCCGATTTCCGGGCGGTCGTCGTGGATATCCATCAGACGCTGGGATGGATTGATATGCGGCTTCACCCAGCGGTTGAACTGGCGCAGGGCTTTGGTGCTGCCGGCGAACTGGAAAAAGCGATGGACATGGCTGCCGGGCTGCAGGACCCTGGTTGCCGCCAGATCGGCGGCATTGATCATCACCCGTGGTGACAGGCTGTACAGGTCACCGCGCTGGTCCGGTTCGTAGGTGACGATCTGTGTGATGCGCAGTTTTTTTTCACCAACCTGCAGGTCATCGCCCAGGCGCAATTGCAGCGCCGCCAGTATGCGTCTGGCAACCCAGGCTTGGCCCGGTTTCGGGCCGGTATGGACGATCTGTTCATCTTGATAGTCGCCGCGGGTGATTTTCAACTGACCGCGCAACGGATAATCAGGGCTGACCGCCTTGATGCCGGCCAGCAGCAATTGCCCGTTTTCTATCAGTACAGTGGAAAATTCGGCGGTCTGCGCCTGTTGCAGACCCAGGCTGGCGGCTTTGTCCTGCCAGGTATCGGGGATTTCCGTGGGGCTGGCAATGACCAGGTCGGCGGCCAGGAATTCCGCCGCCTGGATTTCCATGGTGCGCTGCAGGCGATCGGCAAACAGGCTGATCGCCGTGGCGCTGGTGACGGCAATCAACAGCGCCAGTACCAGGATGGTCAGTTCTCCGGAGCGCCCGTCCCGGTACAGCAGGCGCAGGGCAAGATGAAACTGGCTCATACGATGCTTCCCGCTTCCAAATTGATGATGCGCTGGCACAGCGAGGCCAGGGCCATGTCATGGGTGACCAGCACCAGTGTGGTGTGGTGCTCCAGATTGAGTTCCAGCAGCAGGTCGATGATGTGCTGTCCGGTATTGCTGTCCAGATTGCCGGTTGGTTCGTCGGCGAACAGAATCGATGGTCTGGTGACGAAGGCCCGCGCCAGGGCCACGCGCTGCTGTTCGCCGCCGGACAGTTGTTTTGGCAAATGCGTCAGACGCTGCGTCAGCCCGACCCGTTCCAGCAGTGCCTCGGCAGCCAGCCGCGCCTGTCGGTCACCGGCCAGTTCCAGTGGCAGCATGACGTTTTCCAGCGCGGTCAGGCCCGGCAGCAGCTGAAAGGACTGAAACACGAAGCCGATCAGCTGGTTGCGTAGTTCCGCCCGGCCGTCCTCGTCCATCTCGGTAATTGTCCGGCCATACAATTGGATAGTGCCGCTACTCGGGACGTCCAGTCCGGCCAGCAGGCTGATCAGCGTGGTCTTGCCGGATCCGGATGTGCCCATGATGGCGATGCTGGCGCCGCTGTCGATGGCCAGATTTATGTCCGACAGGATGGTCAGCGGTCCTTCGGAGGTGGTGACGGTTTTGCTCAGGCCTTTGGCTATGATAATCTGCCTGCTGTCATTTTCTGATGGAGTTTCAATCATGAATAAATTCCTGGCTTCAATGTTGATCTTTGCTTTTTCCTGCGCGGCTGACGCGAAAGTGATTGTCGTTCTGGGAGATAGTATCAGCGCCAGCTATGGAATTGAAGTGCGGCAGGGCTGGGTGGCGCTGTTGCAGGACAAACTGACGCAGGCGCACAGCGGCTGGACCATGGTCAACGAAAGTATCAGCGGCGAAACCAGCATCGGCGGGCTGGCGCGTATCGACACTGCCCTGCAGCGGCACAAGCCGGCCATCGTGCTGCTGGAACTGGGCGCCAATGACGGCCTGCGCGGCCTGTCGCCAGAGCGGATGAAAGCCAATCTTGCGGAAATGATCCGGCGTTCCCGGGCGGCCGGTGCCGAGGTGCTGCTGCTGGCCATGAAAATTCCACCGAACTACGGCAAACGCTATACCGATCTGTTTTACGCTGTTTACCAGGATCTGGCCAGGGAATACCGGGTTACGCTGGTTCCTTTTATCCTGCAGGATGTCGCCCTGCACAAGGAATTGATGCAGAAGGACGGCTTTCATCCCAACCAGCTGGCGCAGCCGATCATCGCCGGGCATGTCTGGAAGTATCTGGAGCCTCTGGTGCAGCAAGGCGCCGATTGATCTATTTTACCCGCAGGGGCGGCTGCAGGCGCTCCTGCAATTCTAAATGCGGCAAATGTTTTTGTGTGGATAAGCAAAGCGACATCCGGCAAACAGCGTCAATTTTACTATCCGGTTTGCAATGCTTTCCTGTATAGGCCTGTTGCATTGATTACCTAACGCCCTTTCATGCAGACAGGCCCCATGGCGGATGACGCTGCACTTATCCGCCCTACGTATTGTCTGTCAGGGTTTCATTATCGGGTAAAGCGGCAGAAAAACCCAACGGTCAGGTTTGCATTGAGGCCGATGTGTTGGGTTGCGTTCCTCAATCACAACCTGCGATAAACCGCTGACAAGCCATAATGTGAGCCTTTTTAATTCACATTTCTTTCCTTCAAGAAGCTGGCAAAGCCTTTTGCCGCTGATGGCTTTCAAGCTGCTATTTTCATAACTCTATCTTTTTCAGACAGGCTGACGTCCTGGATGTCTACAGCCAGACAGGCTTCCACGGCTTCTTGTATGATGACTTTCAATTTGATGGTGTATTCTCAATGTTCAATGGCTTGTATGGTTAAACCAAATTGACGTAGGAGCGGCTTCAGCCGCGATTTCAACAGGGCAGACAGCAATGGTTCCCTCAATGGTGAAAGCCGCCTTGATTGTTCCTGCCTGCTTTGTTGAAGTCGCGGCTGAAGCCGCTCCTACGCGGCAGATTTGTAACAGCAGCGCTTGTATTTTTTGCCACTGCCGCAGGGGCACGGGGCGTTTTTACCCAGGTTTGTCCGCTCCCCTGCCCTGGCGATGGATTTGACCTGGCCGTCCAGATAATACCAGTGACCGGCGGTTTTCTTGAAGCGGCTGATTTCCCGCATGACATGCTGTTCGCCATCCAGCTGATAATAGGCCTTGAATTCGACCACTCCACGGTTGTCCCTGGGGCCGCCTTTTTTGCTGGAAACGATCTCCAGGCGGCGCCAGTCGACATCGTCTTGGGCGAAATCGATTTTTTCCGGGCGGGTGGCGGCATCCCAGCTGCTCAGTAGATATTCCTTGTTGCGCAGCGCATAGGCAGTGAAGCGTGAGCGCATCAACTGTTCCGCGCTCAGTGCGGATTTCTCACCACTGTGCAATGGCGCGCAGCACTGCTGATATTCGAGTCCGGAGCCGCATAGACACGGCGTCGATGATGATGTTGGTGCATGCATGGTCGGCCTGGAATGAATGGTAAGGGAATTGCGCCGCTGTTTCCGGTCCGCTTCAGGGTCTGGCGCAGATAACAGTCGCGCGCAAAGGAATGCTGGATGGTGCCTCAGGCCGGAATCGAACCGGCACGCCCTTTCGGGCGCGGGATTTTAAGTCCCGTGCGTCTACCAATTTCGCCACCGAGGCATCGATAACT
>JAJRWJ010000298.1 GCA_024276805.1 Gammaproteobacteria bacterium | reverse complement strand
CTGGAGGTGGACTTCGATTTGTCCGACGTGATGTTCGTGGCCACGGCAAATACGTTGAATATACCGCCGCCGTTGCTGGATCGCATGGAAGTGATACGTCTGCCGGGCTATACCGAAGATGAGAAGGTCAAGATAGCGTTGCGCTATCTGATTCCCAAGCAAATCAAAAACAATGGACTGAAGGAACAGGAAATCAAAATTACAGAGGCGGTGATACGCGATATTATCCGTTATTATACCCGCGAGGCGGGAGTAAGAAGTCTGGAACGGGAGATTTCCAAAATATGCCGCAAGGTGGTCAAGGACCTGCTGTTGAAACCCAAACAGAGCAAGGTTACGGTTACGGCGCGCAATCTGGACAAGTATCTGGGTGTCAGGCGGTTTCGCTATGGCTTGGCTGAAGAACAGGATCAGATTGGTCAGGTCACTGGTCTGGCGTGGACCGAAGTGGGCGGGGAATTGTTGACCATCGAAACAGCAGTCGTGCCTGGCAAGGGCAGGCAGCTGGCCACCGGGAAACTGGGTGAGGTGATGAAGGAATCGATCGATGCGGCGGTGACTGTAGTGCGCAGTCGTTCCGACGTCCTGGGTATCGCTGCCGAGTTTTTTCCGAGCCATGACATTCATATTCATGTGCCGGAAGGTGCCACGCCCAAGGATGGACCCAGTGCGGGAATTGGTATGTGCACTGCCATCGTTTCGGCATTGACAAAGATTCCGGTACGTGCCGATGTGGCCATGACCGGAGAGATCACGTTGCGGGGAGAGGTGCTGCCGATCGGAGGATTGAAGGAAAAACTGCTGGCCGCGCATCGCGGCGGCATCACCACGGTGCTGATCCCGGCTGAAAATGAAAAGGATCTGGCTGAGATTCCTAAAAATATCAAGGAAAAATTGACTATCATCCCGGTACACTGGATCGACGAGGTGTTACAGGTGGCTTTGAAATACAGTCCGACGCCTTTGCCAAAGTCGACTGCGAATCATGAGCAGAAACAGAAGGAAGAGAAAAAGTCGGGCAAAAACGGAACGTTAATCGCACATTGACGTGATTTTCCCTGAAAATATCCGGGAGGCTGAGCTGGGTAATGGCGCGATACCTTGTTTTTTCTGGGTTCGGCTGGATTTTTGCGCTTGACACTGTTGTTGCTCTGTTGATATAAAGTCTATGTTTTCTGATGGGTTTCAGGAAAGCGCGTAATAGCGTAATATAGATGCGGGTTCGATAGAGAATCAAAATCACCAGTCAATTCCAAAAGGGGGAATTAAATGAATAAATCGGAACTTATCGATGCAATAGCTGACTCAGCCGAACTGAGCAAAGCGGAAGCAGGCCGGGCTTTGGATGGTTTTATCCATGCGGTTCAAGAGGCTTTGAAAGACGGCGAGGCGGTTGCTTTGGTCGGCTTTGGAACTTTTTCAGTCAAGGAAAGGGCTGAGCGCAAAGGCAGAAACCCGCAGACAGGCGAAGAAATCACCATAAAAGCGGCAAAAATTCCTTCATTTAAAGCTGGAAAAGCACTCAAAGATGCTGTAAACTAGCAGCCCTTAAGTCGGGTGCTTAGCTCAGCTGGGAGAGCATCGCCCTTACAAGGCGAGGGTCGGGGGTTCGATCCCCTCAGCACCCACCACAATTAGGAGCGGTAGTTCAGTTGGTTAGAATACCGGCCTGTCACGCCGGGGGTCGCGGGTTCGAGTCCCGTCCGCTCCGCCACTATCAAGAAACCCCGAACCAAACTGGTGCGGGGTTTTTTTTTGCATGATGCCGGGAATTGTCGCCAGGTGAATACCCCTGATGAACCCGAATTCAGTTGCTTTGCAGTTCGTCTATCAATGACGGGAACTGATCCGGCATAAGGATGTGCCGGCAGTATCGATGGCCACAAGCCATTGATTATGAATAAAACAGCCAATACAATTGGCTGTTTTACAGCTATCAACATCCGGTGCATGGGTGTTTATGGACGCTAACTATTCCAGGGTACGCAATGCGTACCATTGCAGGCTGATTTTATGTTTTGCGCAAAAATCAATAATTCAGTAGAGAAGGACAGGGCATATGCTGCTAAAAATTAGAGAGAAAGCTCAGGGCGTGTTCGCCTGGATTATATTAATATTGATCTGTGTGCCGTTCGCATTGTGGGGAATCCAGAATTATCTGGATGTCGGCAAGGAAACGCCGGTGGTGACAGTCGGCGACAAAGACTTTTTTCAGCGCGATGTCAACAGGGCCTATGCACAGTACAGCCAGAAGCTCGCCGGTATGGGTATCGACGAACAGACCCTGAAAAAGCAGGCGCTGAACAAGCTGGTCAATGACGAAGTGCTGCTGCAGTATGTCCAGGATCAGGGCCTGGTAGTGACTGATGATGCCGTGCGCAGCTTTATCAGTTCGCTGCAGTATTTTCAGACCAATGGCAAGTTCGATAAAAAGCAGTATCGGGCATTGCTGGCATCACAAAACATGAGCTCGGGGGAATTTCAGCACAGAATACGCAATGCCCTGATTATGGAGCAATTCCAGCACAGTATTCTGGATAGCAGTTTTGCCACGGCTTATGATGTCGAGCAGTTCCTGAAAATACAGAACCAGCAAAGGGATTTCGAATTTGTGACCATAGCACCGCCTGAATTGAAGGAAACCCCTTCTGACCAGGAAGTGCAGGAGTATTATCAGCAGCATCAGGATGCCTATCAGACACCGGAGATGGTTTCCATTGAATATATCGACCTGTCCCTGCCCGAACTCGCCGAAAAGGTACAGGCGACAGAGGAGCAGCTGAAAGCCTTCTATGAAGAGCACAAGGATCTGTACCGGACCGAGGAGCGCCGTAAAATCAGTCATATTCTGTTTGCTGCAGGCAAGGAAGGGGACCAGGCGGCATTGGCCAGAGCCAAAAAAGCCAGGGAGCGGGCGAAAACGGAGGATTTTGCGAAACTGGCCAAAGAGCTGTCGGATGACAAGTTTTCAGCGAAGCAGGGCGGAGACCTGGGTCTGTTTACTGTTGGCACCATGGAGCCGGCATTTGAAGAGGTAGCCAGCAAGCTCAAGCAAGGGGAAATATCGGAACCCGTAAAATCGGCCTACGGCTACCATCTGATCAAGGTGACCGAGTTGGTACCGGCAACGACGAAACCTTTTTCCGCAGTCAGGGAAGAGCTGAAAAAGGCCTATCAGAAATCCAGGGCGGAGAATACCTTCTATGAGTTGGGTGAAACGTTGACCGAAGTCAGTTTTGAACAGCCGGACAATCTGCTTGCCGCTGCCGACGCCACGGGAGTTCCCATCAAGAAGAGTGAATTGTTCAGCCGCAACAGCAAACAGGGCATTGCTGCAGAACAGGCGATTCGTGAAGCTGCTTTTTCCGATGATGTGTTACAGGGCAACAATAGTGAGCCGATTGAACTGGGTACCGATCGGCTGGTGGTCTTGCGCATTCTGGATCATCGACCGGCAACCACCCGGCCTCTGGAGGAAGTAAGGGGCGAGGTCATCGCAGCATTGCAGCGTAGCAAGGCGGAACAGCAGGCACAGGAACTGGCCAGCAATATCAAACGCCAGCTGTTGGCGGGTGAGTCTCTGCAGAAGCTGGCTGAGACCCATGGGCTCGCGGTGCAGAAGCGGACGGGGGTGACCCGGGACAAAGCGGATATGCCCTGGCAATTGCGGCAGGCGGTGTTCAAGGCGGCAAAGCCAGTGGCAGGCAAGCCGACGGTTTTCATCGTCGATTATCCCGATGGGCAAAAAGCGGTGGTGAGCCTGGTCAAGGTCACGGCCGGCAGTGTCGATTTGCCGGATGCCAAACAGCGGGAGAATATCGAGGCAAATATTGCCAGGGCGCTGGGCCAGGCCGTCTTCAATGCGCTGATCAAGGACTTGCAGGCGCGGGCCGATATTACTCTCAATATCGAGAAATAGCCGGGATCTGCCGGTTTTTCGTCACTGCCACGCAAGGCGGGGTCATGACGCCTGTTGCATGGTACGCTGATCAGGATTGCCCCTGCTGATGCAGCAGCTGTTGTTCTTCAGGTGGCATTCCCACGCGGAGCGTGGGAATGTTGCCAGTGACATTCTGGTCACGGAACGCCGGAGCATTCCAGGAGGGGGTTCCCACGCAGGCCGTGGGAACCATGCAAACGCGCTGATCGACTTGAAAATGCACGCGGTGTGTCGGGGCCAGACTTTCATGTACCCCTAAGAGGGCGGTGACTCCTTCTCCCCCCGCCATGTTTCAGCAGTGGCTGCGCTCAGGAGCTGGCCAGCCCGGTGATGTTGTAGCCGGCATCGACGAAGACGATTTCGCCGGTGATGCCGGAAGCGAGATCGGAGCATAAAAAAGCCGCCGCATTGCCGACTTCGTCGGTCGTTACATTCTTTCTCAACGGCGCGGCATCCGCCGCCTTGCTCAGCATGGCCTTGAAATCGTTGATGCCGGACGCGGCCAGGGTTCTGATCGGACCTGCGGAGACGGCATTGACCCGGGTACCCTCGGGACCCAGGGCGGCCGCCATATAGCGGACATTGGCATCCAGGCTGGCTTTGGCGACGCCCATGACATTATAATTGGGGATGACGCGTTCCGAACCCAGATAACTCAGGGTCAGCAGGGAGCCATTGCGACCCGCCATCATCGCCTTGCCGGCTTTTGCCAGGGCCGTGAAACTGTAGGAGCTGATGTCATGGGCGATTCTGAAGTTGTCCCGATTCACGGCGTCCACATAGTTGCCATCCAGGGCGTCCCGGGGTGCATAGGCGACGGAATGGACGATACAGTCCAGGCCATCCCAATGTTGGGCAAGGGTATCGAACACGGCGCTGATCTGTTCGTCGCTGCTGACATCGCAGGCGGTGGTTATATTGGAACTGCATTCCGCGGCCATTTTTTCGACACGGCCCTGCAGCTTTTCATTCTGATAAGTAAACGCCAGTTCCGCACCTTCTCTGTGCATCGCCTGCGCTATTCCCCAAGCAATTGAACGGTTGCTGGCCAAGCCAACAATAAGGACGCGTTTGCCTTGCATAAATCCCATCATTATCTCCTGGTTTTGGTTAATAGAATTGACCAAGTATCTATTAGCCTTATAATGATGTCCAGTATTTTTCTTTGCATGAAAAGCTGGAACCCTGCCCGCGGGGCTGGTTTTTTGAAATGCTGCCGCGCGGTGGCATGCCGCTGACCTTGCCTGTATGGAAAACGGAATAACATTGAGCAATTTGCCACGCCGGCTGATCTGCCTGCTTTGTCTCGCCCTGGGCGGCTGCAGCGACCAGGCCTTGAACAATCCCTATCCCCAGAGCTGGGAGAATCAGTCCATTCTCTATACATCCTTTACCGAGCGACCCAAACATCTGGATCCAGCGGTATCCTACAGCGCCAATGAATATGCCTTGATCGGACAGATCTACGAACCACCCTACCAGTACCATTATCTCAAGCGACCCTATACACTGGCGCCATTGGCTGCGGTGAAAATGCCGCAATTGCAATATCTGGATGAACAGGAGGAAAAGCTGCCCGATGATGCCGCTGTCGGGCAAATCGCCTTTACCGATTATGTCATCACTATTCAACCGGGCATGCACTATCAGCCGCACCCGGCTCTGGCGCGCGGTGACGATGGTGACTTCCTGTATCATCACCTGGCCGATGCGCAGTTGGAGGAAATTACCAGACTGGCCGATTTCAGCCAGACAGGGACCCGGGAAGTGACGGCCGAAGACTATGTCTATCAGATCAAGCGCCTGGCGAATCCACGCATTCATTCACCGATCGCCGAACTGATGAAACAGCATATCGTCGGTCTGGAAGATCTGGCCGCAGAACTTGGCCAACAGCAGCATGCAGATTTGCGGGACATCGCCATCGACGGTGTG
>JAJRWJ010000297.1 GCA_024276805.1 Gammaproteobacteria bacterium | reverse complement strand
CGTCAACTCGTGGCTGGCATCGCCGGTGCGATAAAAGGCCGTTCCCGTCCGCTGATCGATGACCGGCTGCGGCGCAGCGAAACGGTAGGTATCGGCACCATAATTGCTGACCAGCGTGATGGATCGGGAATTTCTTATTTCCATATACCAGCCCGGCTCATTGCCCACGGCCCGAAAATCGACGCCATTCAGTTTCGCGCTTTCCCAGATCGATTGCCGGCGGTCGATCAGACAGTCATTTTTCACCTGGCCATCGATGCGCAATTGCGCCCGTTCCCCGTTGCTCTTCAGTGTTATGCCGTCATTACTGTAGACTATCCCGGCACTGCCTTGCTGTGCTTGCAAAGCCACTGTTTTCCGGGGTAAAAACAGCCACAGCCGGGAACCCTCTGCTTTACTGACGAAACGGCTGCCATCTGCGCAGACATAGACATAAGCCGGGGTCTTTTCAGCAACCTCCACCGCCTCACCATGTGTCTTGTCCTGTACGCCGGCACAGGCCGACAGCAACAGTACTGCCAATACAACGACTGCCGGCCAGACGGCATAGTCTCCAGTTGCGCCGGGGCGGCATCTGCGGTAAATCATGATTTCCTCCAACGGTTGCCGATGAATTCAATGGCCTCTTCGATATTCAGCTCGCGGGTGCCGCCGCCAGTGCGCACGTAGAGCTTCGGAGCATTGCCCTGTTTGATGAATACCGGCCGGGATGCAGGGGAGACAATCAACCGGCAGACATCCTGGCCATCCAGGGAATGGAAAATGATCTGCACGAACTGGCAGACATCGGCCCCCAGGTTGTTGGCCACGGAGGTCATGAGCGCCTGTTCGAAACCATCCCGGCCCGGCTTCCTCAGGGTCTGATAGTCGTTGTCCAGGCCGATCACCTGAGCATCGTCGGCAACGCCGATCAGCAGCGTTCCGCCAGCGTTGTTCATGAACCCCGCCAGGGTCTTCATCACCACCGCTTCCAGCGCCCGATTGACCCTGGACTGCTGCAGATCCCAGCGCAGGGTCGACTTGAACTCCAGCGTCGGCCCTTCCCCTTCCCGGATCAGCATGCGCAGATCCCGTCCCAACTCATCGCTCAACTGCTGAATGCGCAGCATTTTGCGGTGCATGGAACTGTGAACGAGACCGCTCAGCAATCCCAACAATGCCCCGACCAGCAGATAGAACGTGGTTTTCTGCGGGGTTCTGCCCTGCAGCGACTCGAGCATCTGCCCTGTGACAAACTGACTGGCCGAAGGCGGGTTTTCCTTGAATTTTTCATGTTCGTGGTAATAAACGAACTCATTGATCGGATACAGAAACAAAAACCCCATGAAGGCGCCAAGCACCATGGTCGACAGGACAAAACGGATTTGTTGCCTGCGGCGCAGCAATCCGGTCAATATTCTGCTGTCAGTCATGGTTTTTCTGTATCGATGTCGGGGTGGTATCGACCGGGGCAGTCTGCAGGGGCAGCCCGGCCTCTTTCCATGCGCTCATGTGTCCCTGCAGATAACGAATATTTTCATAACCGGAAAGCAGCAGGGCAAATTTTGCGATACCGGCCCGGGGACCATGCGCGCAATAGACCACCAGTGGTTCTTCCGGCCCGACCTGGGTCAGCTGTTCCGGGGAAAAGGCCCACCAGAAAGGCACATGGATGGCCCCCGGCACATGTCCCGCGTCATATTCCCATTGCGAGCGGACATCGACGAGCACTGGCGGATGGCCGGTGCTGATGGCATCCAGCAGCTGCTGCTGGCTGATATGGGTCTTGTCCGTCGCTGCGCAGGCGCCGAGCGATAATGCGGCGAAGCCGGCCAGAAGCCATGGTCCGGACATTATCCCCCCGTGACATTCATATGTCGCAGAATCACCGGCTGTTCCCGCAGATCGAATTCATGCCTTTCCGGCTTGATCCGCATGGCCGCGACAATCGCCTGCCGGAGGATCTGTACATCACCGGGGTTGGCGCGCAGTATGCGTTTCAGATCCACGGAATGCTCGTTGCCCAGGCACAGCAACAGACGGCCTTCCACGGTCAGTCTGACCCGGTTGCAGGTGGCACAAAAATTGTTGCTGTGCGGGGATATGAAACCGACCCGGGTGTCGCTGCCGACCACCCGGTAGTAACGGGAGGGTCCTCCGGTCTGTTCCGGGCTTGCCAGAAGCGTGAACTGCTGCTCAAGATCCTGTTTGATGGCGTCGCTGGAATAATAGGCCTCGGCGCGGTCATGGGCGCTGACCAGCCCCAACGGCATTTCCTCTATGAAACTGATATCGAGGCCCCGGTCGACGGCAAAGCGCAACAGATCCCCAACTTCCTGATGGTTACGGTTTTTCAGTATCACGGCATTGATTTTCAGACGTTCGAAACCCGCCCGCCGGGCCGCTTCGATACCGCGCAGTACCTGCTGCAAATCCCCGACCCGGGTCAGCTGTCTGAATTTGTCTTCCTGCAGGGTGTCCAGACTGATATTCAAACGTCTGACTCCCGCTTCCCGCAGCGCATTGGCGGTACTCTCCAGCTGCGAACCATTGGTGGTCAGCACCAGATTGCGCAGACCCGGCAGTCCGCCCAACTTGCGCAGCAGGCTCACAGCTCCTTTGCGCACCAGCGGCTCCCCTCCGGTCACGCGGATCTTGCTGACGCCCAAGCCGGTGAAGGCGCTGGCCAGCGTAAAAATCTCCTCCAGAGTGAGAATCTGCGCGCGCGGCAGAAAGGTCATATTTTCGGCCATGCAGTAGATGCACCGAAAATCACAGCGATCGGTAATGGAGATGCGCAGATAATCGACCCGTCTGCCAAACCGGTCGATCAGTATGGAATTTTCATTTGCAGCTGGCTTGCTCATTTCTACAAAAATATTCAATGTGGGTTAACGGATAGCTTATATTACCAGACTATCCCCGGTTTTTAATCCCCGCTTTCCAACCAATCACCGAAACGGCTAGAATAGAAGGTTATCCAATCCAGACACAACAGAAACTCATCATGTTCTACCGATTGTCCTTATTATGCTTTTTCTGGCTGGCCGCCAGCCCCCTCCTGGCTACCGAAGACACTCAGATCCGTCTGGGCGTCCTGGCCTTCGGCACGGTCAACTGGGAACTGACTGCCCTGCATCAGGCAAAACTCCTCGATACGGAGTCACTGCAGTTACAGATTCAACCGCTGGCCAGTCCGCAGGCCGGAAAAATAGCCTTGCAATCCGGGGCGGTGGATATGATCGTCTCGGACTGGATCTGGGTTTCACGGCAGCGCGCCGCGGGAGCGGATTTCACCTTTTTCCCCTACTCGACGACCGCCGGCGCATTGCTCGTCCCTGCCGACAGCACCATACAGGGAATACAGGATCTGCAGCACATCAAACTCGGCATAGCCGGCGGCGAACTGGACAAGAACTGGCTGCTGCTGCAAGCGCTGGCCGCCAAAAAATACCGGCTGAATCTGGACCAGACTCTGGAAAAAGTCTATGCCGCCCCGCCACTGCTCAATCAGCAACTGCTGCAGGGGCGGGTCGATGCGATCATCAATTACTGGCATTATGCCGCCCGCCTGGAAGCGCGGGGCTACCGGAGAATTATCGACGGCCAGGGCATCCTCGGGGAACTGGGAATACCGGTCAAGGTCCCCACGCTCGGCTATGTATTCAAGCGCGGCTGGGGTGAGGCGCATCGGAAGGCGCTGCAGCAGTTTTTTCAGGCCACCCGACAGGCCCGGGACCTGCTGTGCACATCGGACAGCGCCTGGTGGCAAATCGATCTGCTGGTCAAAGCCGGCAACCCCGAAACCCGGAAAATTCTGCGTCAGAGGTACTGCGCCGGGCGCATCGCCAGTTGGGGTGCGGCAGAACAAAAAGCCGCCGGGGAAATTTTTCTGCTGTTGAAAACCTACAGCGCCGGACGTATCACCGGTGATGCGAAAGCCATCTCCCCGGGAACATTCTGGACACCCTAGATGAGTGTCAAGTTACATAGAGCCTGTTTCAATGGCGCTTCGTCTTTACACTGTACGCTGTATTTTTCAACCGCAGGGAGAAGTCTTTGCCGCTATATCCATGCATCAGACTTCAGGCTTGCCCAGTTTTTTGTAACATGATAAATCACGCAATACCGCAAAACATGCAGATTAGACAGCTGCACGATTCAGAGTTCATCATTGACCCGAAAATTCTGCAGCAGCGACTTTGCTGCGCCATGTTCCCATTCAACACCGCTCTCCCCAAAATCTCCGGAACTTTACTCAATGACCTTTTTACCCAGCCATGAACAAGCAGCTGCGCATCAACCTGCATTCCCCGCGCGTATTGCATGTTTTGTCGCTGTTGCTGTTCCTGGGTCTGTGGCAGATTCTGGCCAGCTATCTGAACAGCATGGCATTGCCTCAACCACTCACGGTCGCGCTGGTCCTCAGGCAGGAAATCGCCTCGGGACAACTGCCCCATCATCTGTCGATCACCCTGCTGCGTTTGCTGGTCAGCTTCGGCATTGCCATGCTGTGCGGCTGCGCCATCGGCATCGCACTGGGCAGAAACCGGCAACTGGACTATTTTGTCGACAACTGGCTGGTCATCCTGCTGAACATCCCGGCTTTGGTGACCATCATTCTCTGTTATATCTGGTTCGGTCTGACAGAATCGTCGGCGATTCTGGCCGTGGTGATCAACAAGCTGCCCAATGTCGTGGTGACCATACGTGAAGGCGCCAGAACACTGGACCAGGATCTGCTGGAAATGGCGCGCAGCTACCATTTCGGCAGACGCAAAACCTTCCGGCATGTCATCTGGCCGCAACTGCACCCATTCGTCATGAGCGCGACCCGCACCGGCCTGGCGCTGATCTGGAAAATCATTCTGGTGGTGGAATTGCTGGGCCGCAGCGACGGTATGGGCTATCAACTGCATCTGTTTTTCCAGCTATTCGATGTAGCCAGTATTCTGGCCTATACGATCGCCTTCGTCGCGGTGATCCAACTGATCGAGACATTGCTGCTGAAACCACTGGACAAACAATCACAGCGCTGGCGAAGATGACCAAAATCAATATCGACATCCAGGACAAAACCTTCCCGGCCGCAGGCGGCGCCCAACCGCATCAGGCCATCGCCGACCTGCACTTCAACCTGCACAGCAACGAATTTGTCTGTCTGGTCGGCCCTTCCGGTTGTGGCAAAACCACGCTACTCAACATCATCGCCGGCCTGGACGCGGATTACCAGGGAAAAATCACCCTGGACAAACGGGGCGGCGTGCCGAACATCGGTTATGTATTCCAGAATCCCCGCCTGCTGCCCTGGCGCACGATCCGGGAGAACATAGCCCTGGCGCTGCCCGAAGAGATACCTGACACTACCATCGACTCCCTGCTGGCGACGATGAATCTCAGCGACATGCAGCATGTCTACCCGGAAAGGCTTTCCCTGGGCATGAGCCGCCGTGTGGCGATCATCCGTGCCTTTGCCATCGACCCGGACATCCTGCTGCTGGATGAACCGTTCGTCTCCCTGGACCCGCCCACCGCCCGGCAGGTGCGCAGGCTGTTGCTGCAGCTCTGGCAACAGCGTCCTCATACCATACTGTTCGTCACCCACGACCTGCGTGAAGCCATCACCCTGGCGGACCGGCTGATTTTTCTCAGCGCCCCGCCGATGCATGTACTCAGTGAAATTCCAGTCGACATCCCCCGCACACAGCGCCATGACGAAGCGGCCATCGAGGCATTCAGACAGCTGCTGATCACCAATCATCCGAAAATCAAAAACCTGCTGTAAACCGGTGCTCGGACAAGCGAAAAACGGGACTCTGACTGGCAACTGCGTAACCCGACAAGGATTTTTGATGGCATAAGAAAAACAGTCTTAACGCTTGATTCCACTGGCTCAGTATCCATACATCCCCTTTCCATGGGTTGAATCCAGGAAAATTAATACCGTCAAAGCTTGGTCCTACCGACAGGGAATGCCGGAATCCAGTCCCCGGGGATTGCTGCAAACTTGCCCTCCCTGGCGCTGGATGCCTGCTTCCCGGCAGGCATGACGGGTTCTCGGATACCCGGACAAAATACCGTCAATAACCACGGCAGCGGCAATTCATCAGCGCCAAAAGCAACACGGCTGAGAAAATTTTATATTGCGAAAATATGGAAAATATTTGATACTTGGTTACGCACTAATTGAATTGAGCAGATAACCAGGCTTGTCGCCGTACAACTACTGGAGGTTAACAACCACATGAATAAAACCATCATCCTGACTCTGGGCGCTGCGGGAATCGCCTTGAGCGCTTTGACCGCTTCCGCCGCAAGCGATGACCAATATCCCGCCGCCAATTTTCAACCCAAGGTCGTCTATCTCGACGAATCCGTGGCGCAGAAAGCGCCCGCTGCCAGACAAGTCGTCCAGGACCCCAGATACCCGGCCACCTATTTCGAACCCAAGGTCGTCTATCTCGACAAGGACATGGTCAAGCAGGCGCAGAAGCCGCAAAGACAAATCGAATTCGATCCCAAATACCCGGCCACCTACTTTCAGCCAAAAGTCATCTACCCTTGAGGCAGCCGGCTGTATCAGCGGGTCCCATTCCTTGCGACCCGCTTTTCTCGCATACATAGAGGCGTCGAGCCCTTAAAATTCTGTAGGAGCGGTTTCCATAAAGGGGTCAGAGCCCTTAATTCTCAGCCACCAGACTAAATATTTTTAAGGGCTCTGACCCCTTTATTAGACCCCTTTATTACTCTGACCCCTTTGTTGCCTTTGTTGGAAGACAGGCATGATGTTTGCTTATGGTTTATTACAACTGCAATTTCAATGGCCCACAAATACCATGCAAAAATCCTCTTTCTACTCCTCCATCGCCGGACAACTGAGCCGCGACTTCCTGCCCGCCTTGCTCACCCTGCTGGCGCTGAGCGCCGCGCTCAACCTGCAGGGCCATGACTACAGCTACCGCT
>JAJRWJ010000296.1 GCA_024276805.1 Gammaproteobacteria bacterium | reverse complement strand
CCTGCACGAAAATTTCCCGTAGGCCGGATAAGTGAAACGCATCCGGCAAAAAGCCCGGGCGGCCACTTCCGTGGCAGGCCAAAGGCATTTATTTTTTTTGGATATAGAATATCTGTCGTTCCGATTCCTTGAGGAACTCCACAATCTTGTTCCCGGTCTGTTCGGAATAAACACCAAAATCGAGGTGCGCTGCGGGATCCGTGGCAATCACCCGCACCACTTCACCGCTGCGCATGGACTGCAGCGCTTTTTTCAACCGCAGCAACGGCAATGGACAATTCAAACCACTGGCATCGACTTCCACATTCACTTCAATCATGATATTGCAATGTTTTTCCAAACTTTCACTGACTGGAGCGCTTATAATACCACTCATCACAACATCTGCGAATCCCTGAAAAAACATGGATTATTTTCCGATCTTCGTAAAATTGCAAGAACAGCCCTGCCTGATCGTCGGCGCCGGTGACATAGCGGCGCGAAAAATCCCGTTGCTAATCCGCGCCGGAGCCCATCTCACGGTCCTGGCGCCGGAAATCAGTGCTGCAGTACTGGAACTGCAACAGCGGCATCCGGAACAACTGCAGATGCGCCGCAAGACCTTCTCAGCAGAGGATATTCAGGATCATGCCCTGGTGGTATCCGCCACCAGCAACGCCGACGTCAACAGCCAGGTCGCCGCTGCCGCCAAACAGCGGCATATTCCGGTCAATGTCGTCGATGCTCCGGAACTCTGCAGTTTTATCTTCCCGGCCATCATCGATCGTTCACCGGTAATCGCGGCGGTTTCCACCGGGGGAACCGCGCCGGTATTGACGCGCCTGCTCAGGGCCAGGCTGGAAAGTATCATTCACCCCGGGTTTGGAAAACTTGCCGGTTTAGCCGGAAAATTCAGATCCCAGGTCAAACAGCGTATCCGGCAACCTCGGCAGCGACGGATTTTCTGGGAAAAAATTCTACAGGGTCCCGTTGCCGAGCAGATTTTTTCCGGGAACCAGGAAACTGCCGAACAAATGCTGCAACAGGCGCTCCAGTCACAAGACAGCCAGCAACTGCAGCAGGGCGAAGTGTACCTGGTCGGCGCCGGCCCTGGTGACCCGGATCTACTGACTTTCCGCGCCTTGCGCCTGATGCAGCAGGCCGATGTGATCGTCTATGACCGGCTGGTTTCTCCCGAAGTCCTGGATCTCGCCAGACGCGATAGCGAAAAAATCTATGTGGGAAAACAGCGGCAAAACCACAGCCTGCCTCAGGAATCCATCAATGTCTTGCTGGCGCGCCTGGCAAAAGCCGGGAAACGCGTCGTCCGTCTGAAAGGCGGCGACCCGTTCATCTTTGGCCGCGGCGGCGAAGAAATGGAAACACTGCTGGAACAGGGCATCCCTTTTCAGGTCGTCCCCGGCATTAGCGCGGCTTCCGGCTGCGCCGCCTATGCAGGCATCCCGCTGACGCATCGCGACTATGCCCAATCCTGCACCTTTGTCACCGGCCATCTGAAAGACGGCTCGATCAACCTGAACTGGAAACAATTGGCCGCACCCAACCAGACCATTGTCATCTATATGGGTCTGATCGGTCTGCGCTGCATCTGTCAGTCACTGATCGACAACGGCAGCCCGCGCGATTTGCCGGTGGCGCTCATTCAGCAGGGCACGACCAGCAGACAGCGCATTGTCACCGGCACTCTGGGCACCATGCCGGACATTGTCGACAGACAGCAAATCAGCCCGCCGACGCTGATTATTATCGGTAACGTGGTCAAGTTGCGCCAACACCTTGCGTGGTTTAAATCCGCCACAAAAACTCCCCCTACCATCCCGCAACCAACCTGATGGCAAAATGGTCAAATTGAAATTTCTCTCCCCCATCCTGCTCTGTGCTGCGCTGCTTGCCTGCGACAACACCCCGAAAGCGGAAAAAACGGTACATCTGGCGCCCGATGGGGTTTTTTCCGCCGCTTTGTCCGAACACTATGCATTGCTCGGTACGGTAGAGGGCTATGCGGAATTATGGCAGCTCACGCCCAAGACCCTGCTGCATACCTGGCAACACACCGACGCCAGCAACGGCATCATCGAGGTCGCGATAGCCGGCAATGAACAATTCGCCATTACCGCCGAACGCAATTCCATTGCCTGGTGGCGGATTACCGACGGGCAGCTGCTCGGCGTCTGGAGCCTGCCGGAAATCAGCGCCGCCAGCCTGTCCAACGATGGCCAGTTTGCGCTGATTGGATTGAAGGACAAGGCCATTTATTTTGCTCTGGGCTATGGCACTACGCTGTATGCCTTTCCTCATCTGCAACCCGTGACGAGCACCGCTATTGCCCTGGACGGTCGCTATGCGCTAACCGGCTCCGAAGACGCAACAGCCAGACTCTGGCGGCTGGACAACGGCGAACTGGCGCATACCTGGCGGCAACAGAACAAACTGGCCACGGTAGCCCTGTCGGCAGACGGCAAGTATGCCTTGACCAACGCCGCCCTGAGCCGTACGCAAATCTGGAGGACCGCAACCGGCAGGCTGGCAACGGAAATAGGACCGAAATTGATGACCGTCTCCGCAGCCGTATTCAGTCCCGATGGAAAATATCTGGTGACCGGCCGCACCTCCCAGCGTATCGATCTGTGGAATACCGCGACCGGCAAAATGATCAGCTACTGGCGGCCCGTCAAAGACGCCAGATGGCGCCCTTCGGCGGCTACCATTCTGGCGCTGGCTTTTACCCGGGATGGCAAAAAGATCTACAGCCTTGCCGCCAATGGCTATTTACAGCGCTGGCGAAAATAGTTCTACTTTGTCAGATTTAGATGCCAGATTAGAAAACTTCTGGTTCAAGAATCGTCATTCCGGAAAGGATTGCCGGAATCCATGCTCCAGGGATGGATTTAAATTTGCCAACCCTGGCGCTGAATACCCGCATCTCCCTGTTCAAGCCGGGGGCCGGCACTGTGGAAATAGTCACCAGTATTCAGTATTTATTCAGACAACTTTTTCGATAATAGTCACCAACAAGGACAGGAAACCGGCAATGTTATAAAAAAACGATTGAAATATTTTGCCAAATTCCCTATCCTTTGCAGCTGGAATTTTTAAACTGTATTTTTAACGAAACTGTATCGTTGACCAAAAGTAAGAAGGAAGCAGGTTTTTTCGATTACCCGCCTCCCGAACGGAAGACACAGTTTTTTAACCACCATGAGAGGTCGATATGAAAAAATCATTTGGATTAGTGGCTGGCGCTGCCTTGATCGCATTGAGCAGCCAGGCATTTGCAGCAGCGGAAGTTTCTGAAAAGATATGGGTAGGCAAGAAAATCTATGACCGCGCTTTTGGCCGTGGCTGCGGCGCTTGTCATGATATTTCATCAAACCCACAGCTGATAGACTTGATCAAGAAAGGTGAACTGCCGAAAGACAGATTCGCGTCTGTCATCAAGGAAGGTAAAAACGGCATGCCTAAAGCCAGCGCCGCCATTATGGCAGTCGGTCCAGTGAAAAAAGCCAATTACACTGAAGACCAGGCAATCGATGCTGTCTACAGCTATCTGAAAGGTCTTGGCGATGGCAGCGTACCAGCTGGCAAGCTGAAGAAAAAGAAATAAGAATCAGATTCTTTTCTTTAT
>JAJRWJ010000295.1 GCA_024276805.1 Gammaproteobacteria bacterium | reverse complement strand
TTTCGCATATCCGCATCCACCGTGTCGTTGGAGGCACGCATGGCAACGGTGGTGGCTTTGGTCAAATGATCGATTACGCCATTCAACGAAGCTTCTGTCACGTTCAGCCAGGTTTTGCTGTCATTAATATTTTTCTGGTAACGTTCGAATTGTTCAAGCTCCTTGGCAATATCGATCAACTTGGCAACGCCGTCCGGATCATCGGATGGTCTGTTGATATCTTTGCCGCTGGAAAGCTTTTCCATCAGCTTGCTTCGTCTCGTCTGTATTCCGTTCAGGTTTTCCAGGAAAGAAGCAATATGTGTATTCTCGGTTATTCGCATGTCCTTAATCCGTTTGAGTGTTCGATCAAACCATTCTCAGAATGGTATCCATCATTTCATCTACAACGTTGATGAGCTTGGCCGCTGCCTGATACGCCCGCTGGAACTGAATCAGATTGGTCATCTCCTCGTCCAGCGACACACCCGATACCGCCTCCTGATGCGTCCGAGCCTGATTGACGAGCATCTTTTGCCCGTCGCGTTTGACAGTTGTATCCTGCACATCGTTGCCCAGCCTGGCGATGGTCGCACCATAATAGTCGTGAAACGAAAAAGAGTTATTCACCACAGTACTGTCGTTGACCAATTGCGCTATTTTACGGGCTATCTCGCCATTGCCGCCGTTGCCGTCCTCGGAGGCGGCAATTTTCTCCGCATTGTCAGCAACTTCACTGCTCACCCGGATGTCGGCTGCTCCGGTGGTGGAAGGATCGAAGAAATTGACATTGGTACTGCCTTCCAGTCCATAACCGGTCTTGTGCAGCTCGTTAACTTTTTCGACCAGGCTTGTGGCAAGCTCATCCAATTGATCGCTATAGTCCTGCAGCGTCTCGTCATGGAAGGTGGCCAGCGCTGCCAGTTGCCCGTTGCTGGCTTTGCTGGCGCGCGAATTATCTTCCCAGTGTATCGTATTCAGAGGTTCGTCGGCTGAGCCCTCGACCACCTTGATCACTTTGGAGTTTTCCAGCAAAACCTTTCCACCCAGGCTGATGGTCACCTGGCCGTACTCGTTTTCCATCGTCTGCACATTGACGATCTTGTTCATCTGCATCAAAAGGTTATCGCGCCGATCCAACAGGTCCGCTGCCTGTTCCTGAGAAAGAGGAAGTTGTATGTTGATTTCCGCAAGCTGCTCGGCCAGGGAATTGAATTTCTCCAACTGCTTATTGAATTCGCTTCTGATCTCATCTTTCAGATCAGAGATGTGCTTTGTAGTACTCCGGAACTTTGCTGCCAGAGAATTGGCTTTTTGCAGCACATCGTTGCGGGCCGTGAAACTCTGGGGGTCGGTCGCCAGGCCCTGCCACGAGTCGAAAAATCTGCTCATCATTTCGCCCAGGCCCGTCTCCGATGGTTCGGTAAAAATATCTTCCAGCCGGGCGTATTTGGTCTGCATGGTTTCCCAGTAGCTCAGGGACTGTTGCTGAGTGCGAAGCTGGGACTCGATATATTGATCCCTGGTCCGTTCAATGCGGCTGACAATGACACCTTTGCCAATAACAAAATTCTGCGCAGTGCGCTGGTACTCGCTTTTCATCACTGCACGACGACGCGAATATCCTTCGGTGTTGGCATTGGCAATGTTATTGCCCGTCACGTCCAGTGCCATTTGCGAAGAAACAAGAGCACTGCGGGCAATTTCTAATGTATTTCTGATTCCAGACATAATGCTCCCCGGATACTATAATGGATTATCATTCACAATTCCGGATAAAGATTAAGCTATCTTAAAGATGACCGGCAGTTGATTCTTTTTATGAACCTTGCCATCGGTACTGTAGGAATCGGATTGATCCAGTTCCTGGCCGATAATCTGCAAATTTCTGTTCACGTAGCGAATAGACTCTTTTAGCAAAAAAGCCGTCCGCTGATTGGTTTGCTTAATCTTTTCCAGCACCTCGATCAGATTTTCTCTCAACTCCTTCAACCTCGTCGCATACTGGCTTTTCACCATCGGTATAACCTGCTCCAGTGTGGCCAGCTCTTTGCACGGCCGGGTGTGCGCCAGGACCTGCAGCATGATCTCCTTTCGCTCTTCCGACAACTGCCTGGCCAGCATGCTGCACTCCTCTGCTCGTTGTGTTCGATCCGTCAGGTGAGTGATGTCGCGATCGATGATTGCGCTCTGTTGCGCCAGAAGCTGGTTGAGGAAATTGCTGTAAGCGAAGATTTCCTTTTGCGTCAGAGAAATCAGCTCCTCCACACGCGTGTCATCAATCGGCTCGTCTCTGCCCAATTCGGGTCGCAATTGTAGTTGCACGTCTGTCATTTTCTTTCGCTGTCATTTTTTAACAAGGCCGAAAACTTTTTAGTAAAAGTCATTACTTTTTTAACATAATCTCGGGTTTCTTTGAACGGCGGAATGCCGTTATATTTTTCCACATTGCCGGGCCCGGCATTGTACGCAGCCAGAGCCAGTTCAATATTTCCGTTGAATCTATCCAGTTGCTGACGCAGGTAGCGGCTGCCAGCATGAATATTTTCGTACGGATCGAAAGAATTTTTCACGCCCAGGTCACCGGCTGTTTCGTCCATCAACTGCATCAGGCCCTTGGCGCCGGCGCCGGAAACTGCTCGGGAATTGCCGGCCGATTCCTGCGCAATGACCCCATACACCAGTTGTAATGGTAAACGATACCTTGCAGCCGCTTCCTGAATGATCGGGTGATATTTTTGCACCCGATTAAACACCGGCCCTGATGGTTCCTGCAAAGGGGATTTATTAATGCTACCCGGCATTTGAATGGAAAAGTTATTTTTCTGTTTTTCCTCGCCAGTCTCGAACCGCTGCGCCAGGTCGCGGAACAACGCGTCGCCCAGGCCAATGCCGCCCTGTTCGGAAATTTGCTGGGCCAGCTTGCTCTGAAAGAGACTCTTGTAAATATCCGAGCCAAACCCCTTGCCGAACAGCTCGGACTCGCCCACTGTTTTTTGCATGGAGTCCAGCACCTTGGCCACAAAAATGGATTCAAAGTCGCGACACGCTTTTTGCAGCCGTTGCAGCTTTTCCTTCTTTTCGCCGCCGGTCTTTTTGACATCGACTGTATTTTGTACGCTCTCGATACTCATAATCTTAAATTCAGGTTTGGCTCCGTAATTGTAACATTCCTTCAATGATTTTACATAATGATCAACTTGGCCTGCAACGATCCGGCGCTTTTCAGAGCCTGGAAGATAGCTATGATGTCCCGCGGCGACACATTCAGGTTGTTGAGCAATGCGGCCAGATCATCCACAGTGGCCATGTCTTTCAGAA
>JAJRWJ010000016.1 GCA_024276805.1 Gammaproteobacteria bacterium | reverse complement strand
GGCATCATCGGGACACTGGTGATGTCGCTGATGATGCAATTTGCAGCGCCCATGCTAATCGGCAGACCCATGGATATCGCCGCCCTGCTGGGAAACATGCTGGGCGGCATGTATTATTTGGGCATGACGGTTCATCTTCTGTTCGGCGCAGTCATTTTTCCATTCGTCTACAGCGTTATACTCTACCCATTTCTGCCGGGGGCGCCGTTTGTCAAAGGTCTGCTGTTCGGGACGGTTCTATGGCTGATCGCCTCCACCGTGGTCATGCCACTGGCTGGAGCGGGATTTTTCATGTCTGCAATCGGCGGAATGAAAACTGCCATGGCGGCGTTGCTGGGGCACTGGGTCTACGGAGGCCTGCTTGGGGCAATAGCTAGAGGACCTGCATGTCCACATTGCCGCACAAATCACCATTCGGCCTGATGATGCGAGCCTGCCTGTCAATACGGATTCCCGGGCATGACTGATTACGCACTGGGACGGAGCGACTGCGGCAACTTTACCAGCGCCACAGCGCACGAATGGCTGATCACCAATGGTATCGGCGGCTTTGCCTGTGGTACGGTCTGCGAAACCAATACCCGCCGCTACCACGGTCTGTTGACGGCCGCTCTCACGCCTCCGACCGGACGAACCTTGCTGGTTTCCAAACTGGATATCGACGTGCAATACCTGGGACGCCGCAATGCTCTGTATAGCAATGAGTATGTGGATGGAACAATAGCGCCGCAGGGTTTCATTCACCTGGAATCCTTTCGTCTGGAGCGAGGCCTGCCGGTGTGGCGCTACGCCGTCGCCGACGCGCTGATCGAAAAGCGCATCGTCATGCGGCCGCACAGCAACACCACCCTGGTCAACCTGAAGATTCTGCGTGCCTCGGACAGCCTGGCTTTCACGTTGACACCCCTTTGTACTTATCGCGATTACCACAGCCACCGGCAGGGGAACTGGACCCCGGAAATCCAACTGCACGCCGATGGCTTCACAGTACAGGCATCCGCCGGCGCACGCAGCTATTCCGTTACCTGCAGGGAAGCCGAATTTTTTTATCATCCGGCCTGGCACTGGCAGTTTAAACACCGGCAGGAAACCGCCCGCGGACTGGATGACAGTGAAGACCTGTTCCGTCCCGGTTATTTCACCCTGGCATTGACAGAAGGCGATCAGGCAACAGTAATCCTCAGTGATGATATATCCGTTGCCACAGGCTTTACCCCTGTCCTGCAGCAGATTTACAGTAGCCAGCAGGACTTGTTGCGGGCACTACCCGAGGCTGCACCGGAATGGATACGGCAGTTGATGCTGGCCGGCGATCAGTTCGTGGTCGAACGCCACCGGCAAGGACTGCCGACCGGAACGACGATTATCGCCGGTTACCCCTGGTTTACCGACTGGGGCCGGGACACCATGATCGCCCTGCCGGGATTGACGCTGTCGCAGGGGCGCTTTGACATTGCCGCCGACATACTGCGCACCTTTGCCGGACACGTCAGTGACGGCATGCTGCCCAACCGCTTCCCGGATCAGGATACGGTACCGCAATACAACAGTGTCGATGCCGCTCTGTGGTTTATACAGGCCGTCGATGCCTATACCCGCAGCAGTGGTGATGCCGCACTTGCCGGGGAACTGTATCCGGTCATGAGCGCTATTATCGCCTGGCATCGGCAAGGGACACGCTATGGCATCCGGGTCGATGTGCGGGACGGCCTGCTGGCGGCGGGTGAACCCGGTGTACAGTTGACCTGGATGGACGCCAGAGTGGACGACTGGATCGTGACGCCACGCATCGGCAAATGCGTGGAAATCAATGCCCTGTGGTACAACGCACTACGGGTTCTGTCCGATCTGGCTGGGAATCTCGGCCATGCGGACCAGGCTGCGGATTTTTGCAGTGCCGCCGGTCAGGTACAAAACAGCTTCCAGCGTTTCTGGAACAGCCAAAAACATTGCCTGTACGATGTCATCGATGCGGATGATGGCGAGCTGCATAGCGATGGCAACCACTACGACGCCAGTCTGCGTGCCAACCAGATATTCGCTGTGTCGCTGCCGCACAGCCCGCTGCAGGAGCATCAGCAAAAAGCCGTGGTCGACTTCTGCAACCGGGAACTTCTGACCTCCTTCGGCCTGCGCAGCCTGGCTGCGGGACAGCCGGGATATATACCCTATTATCGAGGCGATGCCGTGCAGCGCGATGCCGCCTATCATCAGGGCACGACCTGGGTTTGGCTCATTGGCGCGTTTATCGACGCCCATTATCGGATTTACCGGGACAAGCAAAAAGCACTTTCATTCCTGGAACCGTTGCGCCTGCATCTCGATGCGGCCTGCATGGGCCAGATCAGTGAGATTTTCGATGCCGAACCGCCTTTTACCGCACGCGGCTGTTTCGCCCAGGCCTGGAGCGTCGCTGAAGTCCTGCGTATCTGGCTGAAATTCCAGCGGGGCGGCGAGTCCGAGCTTCCTGGATAGAATCGCCAGCCGGTTGGCATTGCATCATGGAGCGGAAGGCACGGACATGGCAGGCAGACTGTTCACCAGCACCGCCACGGCCAGCCTGCGGACCCTGCATTCCCTTTGGGAGGGAGAGAACAATGCAACAGAAAAATTCTGAACGGCAACGCCTTGCCGATCAAGGCAGCGGCAAGGCGGACTGGCATTACGGCTGACCCGACTGTTGAGCAGGGATCAACACCGCCGCAGAGCTGTTTTTGGCAACTCCGAGAAACTGCAAAACGCCCCGTATCTCAAGGATTATCTGTTGTTTCATGAATATTTTCATGGAGATACCGACCGGGGCATAGGCGCCTCGCAGCAGACCGGCTGGACCGGCCTGGTGGCATTATTGCTGCAGCCGAAAAAAACCAGGCAGGGCCTGAAATAAACCGGACAACTACCGATACGGAAGCGGAACTGTAGTCCCGCACCGGTCAAGCAATATCAAAGGCTTGTCGGATGACACTGACGCTAACCCGGACTACGTTTTTGCCTGTTTTAAATGCAAATCCAGCCACCGCCAGCGATGCCCGTTGCGCGCCAGCAATGCATCGGCAGCCTCCGGGCCTTCGCTGCCAGCGGCATAGCGCAGCACAGAATCGTCGCCCTGTTGCCGCCAGGCATCCAGGATCGGGTCGATCAGGCGCCATTGCGCCTCCACTCCATCGCGCCGGGTAAACAGCGTGGCATCACCGGTCAAGGCATCCAGCAACAGTGTTTCGTATGCCTCGGGAATACGCGTGTCAAAGGCCTGTCGGTAGGAAAAATCCATGCGCACATTGGCGGTTTGCATATCACTGCCAGGCTGTTTGGCATCAAAACTGATTTCGATGCCTTCGTCCGGTTGAATACGCAGAACGATGACATTCGGTTCGATG
>JAJRWJ010000294.1 GCA_024276805.1 Gammaproteobacteria bacterium | reverse complement strand
GCGTTCCGGGGATACTACCCCGGAACAATATCAGGCCATGTTCGAATTGTTGTATGAAACCGGCGAATGGCGGGGCGAAATCAAAAACAAAAAGAAAAATGGTGAATTCTACTGGGCCTACGAATGTATCAGCGCGATCAAGAACAGCCAGGGGGAAATCACCCATTTTCTGGCCGTTCAGGAAGATGTCACGCAACGCAAGCAGGTTGAATCGGCGCTGAAGGAAAGTGAACAGCGCTTTCGGCAGATGGCCGAGATGACCGGAGAATGGCTCTGGGAGCAGGACCCCGAAGGCTATTATATCTACAGCAGCAGCGCGGTAAAGCAGATTCTCGGCTTTACCCCTGATGAGATCATCGGCAAGCATTATCTGGAACTGCTGACCCCCCGGGACAGAGCCATGATGCAGCCCAGCTCCAACATACAGGCGCCTTTCTATTCCCTGACCAATCACTACCAGCACCGCGACGGCCACGAAGTGTTCACCGAATCCACGGGATTGCCGATCACCAATGAAGCAGGAGATCTGCTCAAATGGCGCGGCGTGGACCGCGACATCACTGCGCGCAAGCACTTCCAGGATGCCCTGATCGAAAGCGAGAAGCGCAAGCGCCTGATGTTTGAAACGGCCCTGAACTCCATCATCATCATGGATTGCCATGGCATCATCACAGACTGGAACCGGCAGGCGGTAAAAATGTTCGGCTGGAGCAAGGAAGAAGCCATTGGCCAGAACCTTGCGCAGTTAATCATTCCCGAACGTTTTCGCAAGGCCCACGCCAGGGGACTGACCCATTTTCTGCGCAGCGGCAAGAGCAACATCTTGAACAGACTCACAGAACACACGGCAATCCGCCGCGATGGCAGTGAATTTCCGGTTGAATTCAGTATTTCCCCGCTGAAGATCGGCAATGTCTATGAATTCAGTGGCTTTATCCATGATATCAGCGACCGCAAGGAAAAGGAGCGAAAAATTCGTCAGGCCGAGGTCAAACTGGCAATCACCCGCAATGAAATGCACATTGCCCATCAGATCCAGAAATCCCTGCTACCCGCCGAACCGATCCGTTCCCACGATTTTCAGGTGACCGGCTACTGCCTGCCGGCAGACCAGGTGGGCGGCGATTACTATGATTACTTTTTTCGTGATCAGGACAACCTGGACATCATCATTGCCGATGTCTCGGGGCATGCCATAGGACCGGCCCTGTTCATGGCCGAGACCCGCAGTGCGCTGCGCACCCTGGGCAACTGGCCGGGAACACCGGCGCAGACATTGCGGATGTTGAACGATTTTATGTTCGCGGATCTGAACAACGCAGATTATTTCATCACCATGTTCTATCTGCAGTACAACAACCTGTCGGAGCAGCTGCGCTTTTCCTGCGCCGGCCACCCATCGGCAATGTATTGGAACAGCGCCGCCAGTCGCTGCGAATTGCTGGACACCGACGGCCTGATACTGGGCATCAGGAAAAAGGTGGCCTTCCAGGAAAAAACCCTGACTGTCAAACCGGGTGATATCGTCATGCTGTACACCGATGGTTTCATCGAGGCGGAAAACGCCGCGGGAGAATTCTACGGCATGGAACGGCTGAAGAAATTATTCAGCCGGTTATCGGACCAGGAACCCGAAGACATCATAGAAAATATCCTCGAAGAATTACAGCGCTTTTGCCAGAGCGACAGCTACAATGACGACATGACCCTGGTGATCTTCAAGCGCAGCTGAAAGCCATCCGTCATACAGCAACACAGTTGTCGAAACATAACAATTCCAAGAAACGCCCCAGTCATTCGTTGTCTGGGAACGGAACTTCAGTCCCGCCTGCATCTGGCAGGCCAAAGCATCTCCTTACCAATACCGGGGCCATTTTCCGGCCCGTCAATGATCACGGGAAGTGAACCAGATCAGGCCATTGATTATATAGATTATGAAGAAAACAGCTCATGGACGGGTGTTCATAGATTCTAAACCCGATTGAAAAAATACTGGAAATACCACAACGACAAGCCATATCCCCTGTTTTCAGTTTCCAGAGCCATTCTTCGGACAACAAATCGATCGTCCCATGCATTTTCCTGTTTTTTCATAATCAATAATCATCAACTAAAGCAATCACCTGCGAATAACAAATAAAATACAGTACTACCCACCCGCCTGCATGGCATTATCTTTGCTTTACTGTTTGTCATGAACTGGCAACGTTGCCCAGCGCAGCGATCTCTGCGACAACATTTCCGGTTTATTTCGCAGTTCCCAAGACTGCAGCAGAAATCTGTTTATCACATAAACTATAGAAACTACAGGAGATTCATCAATGAAACAAACACCAACCAACAAGATGCTGACTGTTTGCATTTTGGCGGCTTTCAGCCAAATTGGCGCTGCTCATGTCAATATTGCCCCGGACAATGCTTTTTCCCTGGGTGATCAACCAAGGGAATATCTGGAAGGGAAAAGCGCCTATATCAGTGTCAATCTGCCACACAGCTGCAGTGACGCCGAACACAACAGCTATGCAACCACCGATGTCGTTCTGATTCTGCCCAACGGCTCTTCCCTGCCGGAGAACTTTTACACTGCGGACAGAAGTGGCAATACCTATGCGGCAAATGCCGTAATGGGAACCAAGGCCCGGGTATCGAGAAACTGGAAAAAAATTAAAGTAGTAAAAGGCCCTGTCGATGAATTCTACAGCCATGGCGCCAAAACCGAAGATACCAGGGCGGTCAAGTGGCTGAAGGGGTATGTCGACAATGACCACTACGACAATCTGGAGATCAAAACCAAATTTCCAAAAATCGATCCGGAAAGCTGTATCGGAACATTGCGGGTGGAATTACCTTCAATCCAGTATTGTAAAAAAGGTTATGTCACCGCATGGATAGGTACGACAGGATCGGCAAGGTTTCCTGCAGACAGCGCCAAATTACGTCTGGAAGAAACCTATGTACCTTATTTGAAGGTTGTCCGTGATGTCGCCAACACCCCCTATCCGTCAACCTGTCCCACTGATACTGAAGGCAACGTCATCCCGGCAACTGCAACGGTCAGGCCCACGGATGCCGACATCGATGCCTACGCCGACCGTCGCCGCGGCAGTCATGACAGGGACGACTGACTAGAGAAAGAGAAAAATCCGGTGCAGGGAGGTACCGGTTTGTGACTGGAATTGCCACAAGTAAGCTGGTGCAGTGATCCCACGGTATTATACAAGCCAGCCATCCGCTAATAGTTCCGCCTGTTTCAGAATCGTCTCCTTCGCCGAAGCCTGTTTGTCCTGCGGGTAGTCATACTTGCGCAGAATCCGCTTCACCTTGACCTTCAGCGCAGTCAACGCTTTTCCTTGATAAGTCCACTTGAAGGGTTTGGCCACCGTATCATTAGTGTTTTCCCGCTTGATCAGGATGATCGGCACCAGGGGCCGGGGATGCCCCCTATTCGTCCCGACTACCGACGGCCTCAG
>JAJRWJ010000293.1 GCA_024276805.1 Gammaproteobacteria bacterium | reverse complement strand
CTGCAGTCAAACAGCAAGCAAATGAAAACCGTTCATAGTCAACGAGGTGTATGGTTCTGCCTGCATCTCGTTTTTTTGTTGACAGCCTGCTCCAGTCAGCAGCCATATCCTTTCCAGCATACTGGTCTGATTATGGGCACCAGCTATACGGTGAAGGTTTCCAGGTTGCCGGCGGGGCTCGATGGCCGGCAATTGCAGATGAAAATTTCCACGCTGCTGGAGCAGATCAACGACCGGATGTCCACTTACAGGCCGGATTCGGAACTGACCCGATTCAACCGTAATCCATCCACCGACTGGCAACCCGTTTCCCGGCCACTATACGATGTGTTACTGGAAGCGCAAAAGATCAGCCGCCTCACCGATGGCGCCTTCGATATTACCGTGGGTCCCCTGGTCAATCTGTGGGGATTTGGTCCGGAGACAATGCAGTTCGAGCCGCCGGCAGACGCTTTGATTGCCGAACGATTGAACCTAATCGGCCATGCGCACCTCGAATTGAGAGAACAGCCACTTTCCGTGCGCAAGGATACGGCTGGATTGTATCTGGATCTTTCCGCGCTGGCCAAGGGGTATGCCGTGGACCAGGTTGCGGAACTGCTGGAAAAACAGGGAATCTTCGATTACATGGTGGAGATCGGTGGGGAAATCCGCCTGCACGGCGGCAACCTGAGCGGCAAGCCCTGGCGCATTGCCGTGGAGAAGCCGACTCCGGACAAGAGAATGATTCAAACAGTGCTGGCCATTACCGATATTGCCATGGCCACCTCCGGTGACTACCGGAATTTTTTTGCCTTCGATGGTGTGCGTTTTTCCCATACCATCGATCCACGGACCGGGCGGCCAATCAGTCATCGGCTGGCGTCCGTCACCGTCCTGCGACCAACCAGCATGGAGGCCGATGCACTGGCGACGGCGATGATGGTGCTGGGGCCGGAGCAGGGTTATCGGCTGGCGGAAAAGGAACGGATCGCGGCATTGTTTATCATCAAAGACGGGGAGGGCTTCATCGTGAAAAGCACCTCCGCCTATCAACAGACAAACGGTAACTGACATGACTTATTTTCTGGTAACTTTTATCTTCATGCTGGTGGTTGTCATGGTCATGGCCATCGGTGTGATTTTCGGCAGGCGCGCCATCAAGGGCTCCTGCGGCGGAACCGGCAATGGTAGCTGTATCTGCACCGAAAAATGCGACAAACGAAAAAAAATGCAAGCCGAAGGCCATCCTTGATGAGCAGTTGCCGGAATAAGCAAACTGCCGTCAGACGGCGGTTTTGTGTTGCAGAAAAGGTTGTGTTTAAATAAACCTTGCATGCATCCATAACCGGCCCAGTGCCTGATTTTGCGCAGTCAGTTTTTTAACAGCATCTTTGCCAGCTGTGCGCTGCACGCCTGACAACAGGGTTTTTCTGTTACCAGCCCGTGATCAGGCGGTGCATGGCGCGTCGAAAAACCTGACAAACTTGAACCAACAACAACCATAATAAGGAGCTGTCCATGTCCCATCTGGCTAAAATAAGAGTCTCTGATTACATGTCCAACAAACTGATATCCCTGCCCAAGGATACCGATGTGCTGAAAGCGATCAATATCATGTTGATCAACAGAATTCCCAATGCGCCGGTGGTCGATGAGCAGGGCAATCTGATCGGCATGTTTTCGGAAAAGGATGCCATGAAAGTCGTATTGGAAGCGGCGTACAATCAGGGTATGGCCGGGCAGGTGCATGAATTCATGAACAAACAGGCGGACATTATCGATGCCGATGCCAGTATCGTCGAAGCGGCTGAAAAACTGGTGAATTCCTCGGTGCGCTGCTTTCCTGTCTACCAGGACAACGAATTGGTCGGTGTGATCAGTCGCAGTGATGTACTACGCGCCCTGGAAGCCATTCGTTGATATTGCCTGCAGCGATTGTCTTTATCAATACCCAGGCATTGGCCGTGAAATAAACCCGACAACTGTTCATCTGGAAGCGGGACTTCAATCCCGCTGGTTGTATCACGCATGTCAATTAATGCCAGAGCACTCCGGCCTTGAACTATGGCGCAAACATTCTACTGGCATGATTATGAAACTTTCGGCACCGACCCGCGCAGAGACCGGGCCGCGCAATTTGCCGGGGTGCGCACCGATGCGGAATTCCACTGTATCGGCGAGCCGCTGGTCATTTATTGCCGTCCGGCGGCTGATTACCTGCCTCAGCCAGATGCCTGCGTGGTCACCGGCATCACTCCCCAGGAAGCAGAGCAGAAGGGTATCTGCGAGGCGGAGTTCATACGCCTGATTCATCAGCAGTTGGCTCGTCCTCAGACCTGTACCGTTGGCTACAACAGCATCCGCTTCGATGACGAAGTGACGCGCAATCTGTTGTATCGTAACTTCTTCGATCCCTATGCGCGGGAATGGCAGAATGGCAATTCCCGCTGGGATCTGATCGATCTGGCCCGTGCGGCCAGGGCCCTGCGTCCCGAAGGCATACACTGGCCATGTAATGAACAGGGCAACCCCAGCTTTCGTCTGGAGGAATTGACCGCCGCCAATGGTATCAGCCATGCTGCGGCGCACGATGCGCTGTCCGACGTGCATGCCACGATCGCCCTGGCCCGCCTGATCAGACAGGCGCAACCGAAACTGTATCATTACATTTTCAGTCACCGGCTTAAAGCCAAAGTTCTGGAACTGCTGCAACTGGGCAGTATGCAGCCGGTGCTGCATGTATCCGGCATGTACCCGGCCGCCTCGGGCTGTATCGCCGTGGTCGTGGCGCTTTGTCAACATCCGGGCAACGCCAATGGCATCATCGTCTACGATCTGTCGGTGGACCCGGAACCGGTGCTCAGTCTGTCGGCGGAGCAGATCAGACAACGCCTGTATACCCGTAGTGAAGACCTGCCTGAAGACACGCCGAGAATCCCGCTGAAAACCGTGCATATCAACAAGTGTCCGGTGTTGGCGCCGATGGCTGTATTGCGACCCCGGGATGCGGATAGATTGCACATCGACCCGGACATCTGGCAGGGCAACCTGAAGAAAATAAAGGCGCATCCAGATCTGGCCGGCAAATTGACCGAAGTTTTCGCTGCAGCCGATTTTCCGGAAAACGATGATCCGGATTTGATGCTTTACAGCGGCGGATTTTTCAGCGATACCGACAGAGCGGCACTGCAACACATCCGGGAAACGCCTGTCGATAAACTGGCCACATTGCACATCAAAACGCAGGACCCGCGTATACCGGAAATGTTGTTTCGCTATCGGGCGCGCAACTATCCCGAAACCCTGCACGGCGACGAATTGCTGCGCTGGCGCCGCTTCTGCCTGCGTCGTCTGACCGATCGCGAGGCCGGCGGCGGTATGGTCATCGAGGACTATGAAAAGCGCCTCAATGAATTGCAGCAAGAAAAGGCGATAGCACCCGAGTTGCTGCAGGCATTACGGCAATACGGCCGCAGCCTGATCGATAATGCCCGAAGTGATAAGTGATGGATATACTCTTCGCATGTGACATCAGTATCTCGGTGCTTTATTTTTTGTCGAGGGCAAGGCGAAATAACGCCGCTGTAGCAGTCTACAGCAAGTTTTTTCAAGGTGGCCATCGGCAAAAAAGGGGCTGCCGTGGTGAAGATGTCATGTGTGGAGAGTATAAAATCTAGTGTTGCTATTTATTACTCTGTAAAGGCTTAAGACATGAAAACTGCAATTAAATCTGTTCTGCTGACAGTGATGCTGATAACCCTGCTGGCGTGCAGCAAAGTCAGTCTGGACAATTTCAAAAAGATCGAAATCGGCATGGAATACAATAATATCGTCGCGTTGCTGGGCGAACCCGATAAATGCGATATGGTGCTCAATGCGAAAAGCTGCCTATGGGTCGACGGAGACAAAAAAATCGACATCAAATTCTTCGCCGACAACGTTGTCTTATACTCCAGTACCGGCCTGTAAACCACCCGCACCTCATGTAGCTCCCACGCGCCGCGTTGGATCCAGGAAGTGGCGCATTGTGGCATCACATGAATTGACGCTGGCGCGTCAGCACCGGGTACCCACGCAGCGCGTGGGTACCAGAAATGGATCCTGTCGCTGGCCACGCATATGAGCGCCAGAAACTGGATACTGCCAGCGCCATCCCGGTGCAAGGCTCAGGAATACACCCTGCAGACACCTCATCTGGCTCCCACGCGCCGCGTGGGAGCTAAGGAAGTGACGCGCCGGCGTCACATGAATTGACGCTGGCGCATCAGCACCGGGAACCAACGCAGCGCGTGGGTACCAATGCGGGATGGGTCCACGCGCTGCCTGGGCACCTGGTCACGACATGCCGGCATCGCACTGGCTCAGAACCAGGAAGTATCCTGTCGCTGGCCACGCATATGGGCGCCAGAAATTGAATACTGCCAGCGCCATCCCGGTGCAAGGCTCAGGAATACACCCAGCAGTCACCTCATCTGGCTCCCACGCGCCGCGTGGGAGCTAAGGAAGTGACGCGCCGGCGTCACATGAATTGACGCTGGCGCATCAGCATCGGGTACCCACGCAGCGCGTGGGTACCAGTGTGGGATGGTTCCACGCGCTGCGTGGGCACCTGGTCACGATATGCCGGCATCGCACTGGCTCAGAACCAGGAAGTATCGATATCCAGCAATCCCTTCTCCCCGGCGAAATTCCTGGCGCTGGAATAGCGCCAGTGTTCTGCTTTATCCACATAGCCTCGTTTGACAGGGTTCTGGTGGATATATTCTATTTTCTGCAACAACATTGCCTCATTGTGTATCTGCTGGGGATGCGAGCCTTCTTCCCAAACCTGATATTGCCGATCCCGTTTATGTGCTTTCTTGTAGAACGCCAGTTGCCGCAGCACATGCTTGGCTCCGAGTTCCTGCAATACCTGCAGCAACTGCCTGGCTGTCCATGACTTGAAGCTGCTGATTTCCTTTTGCAGATTTTCCGACTGGGCGAGCAAATGCAGATGATTTTCCAGAATCACATAGGCATAAATTCTCAATCCGCGCCGGCTTTGCCGATAGGCCAGTGCATCGAGCACCACCTGTACCGTTGCCGTCCGGGTGAAGACTGGAATCCAGTTATTGATGGTGCAGGTGAG
>JAJRWJ010000292.1 GCA_024276805.1 Gammaproteobacteria bacterium | reverse complement strand
TTCCAGATAGTAGATGATATCGGCCAGCTGCTCACTGGGCTCGGCCAGAGCGTCAATGTCATTGGCCTCGATACAGGTGCTCAGTGTTTCAATCAGGTCGACCATGTCTTCCTTATCCTCGGCGGAAACCTGCTCGAACAGGCCTTCGGCTTTTTCGATCAATTTTTTTGCCGCTTCGATTTCCGGTGCTGCGGGCACTTCCTGCGCCTCCTCCTGCTGTTCGGCAATGTCAGGACCGGTCTCCATCTGCCCGAAAAGGGAGGTGATGCGCTGCTTGGCGGTATCCAGTGCAGCGCTCTCAAAATGGGACAAGGCATTTTTTATAATGATGGATTTTTCCAGGCCGGTCTCCTTTTCCAGAGCGGATACATGCAGTATGCCATCGAGATCCAGTTCCAGTGTCAGGGTAATGATATTTCCCGCCTCGACATCCTGCAACCCCTCGACACGAAATTCGCCGATCTTGACGTTGTTCAGGGCATCCGGATCCTCACCCTGGTAAATGGTCACATTCACTACTTCCTGGCCATCATGACTGGTTGCAAAGGCCTCGCTCTTGTGTATTGGCAGGACACTGTTTTTATGGATGATCGGGACGTAGGTGAAGGGATAATATTCGCCATTCAGCAACCCGATGGCGCTGGTACCGTAGGTATAGGGGGTCACGTCCACCAGCACCGTATCCACCTGCTGGCCGCCGATCATGGCCGCCTGGATGGCCGCGCCCATGGCAACGCACAGTTCCGGGTCGACTTCACCATGGGGTTCGAAGCCGAATTCATCGATCAGCCGTTCGCGAACGCATGGCGTGCGGGTGGAACCGCCCACGAGAATGATTTCATCGATATCGGCGGCGGTCATTTTCGCCCCCTTCAGGGCAATATGCAGTGCATCGAAGGTGGCATTGATGTAGTACTCGATCATCTCTTCGTAGAGCATGCGCGACAGTTCCACGGACAAGTGCACGGCAGCCCCCTCATGCTCCAGCAGATATTCTTCCTCGATCTGCGCGTAGGGTTGGTCGGAAAGCTGGAATTTGGCGTTCTCCGCGGCCCGCACGATGCGCGCCATGGCTTTACTGTCCTTGCTGGCATCGACGTCATGGGTTGCCCGCAGATGATCCAGCAGATAGTCGACGATCTGCTGATCGAAATCATCGCCTCCCAGATGGTTGTCGCCATGGCTGGACAGTACCTCGATCACGCCACCTTCCACGTTGACCACCGAGACATCGAAAGTGCCGCCGCCCAGATCATACACCAGCATGCGCTGCGGCCTGGACTGATCGTGGTGGTAGGCGAGCGCCGCGGCAGTCGGCTCATTGATCATGCGCACGACTTCCAGTCCGGCTATTGCACCGGCATCCCGCGTGGCCTGCCGCTGGGCATCGGAAAAATATGCCGGTACGGTTATCACGGCCTTGCTGACCGGTCGCCCGAGATTTTTTTCGGCGATCGTTTTCAGGCGTTTCAGAATGATCGCGGAAATCTCCTGAGGCGTATAGGCCTGGCCCGCCAGATCGACATGGGTATCCTCGCCCATCAGCCTCTTGATGGACTTGATGGTCCGTTCGGGATAGACGAGATACTGGTTTCTCGCCGTTTCTCCGACCAGTATCTCGCCATTGTCATCGATGCCTACAAAAGAAGGCAGGATTTTTCTCCCATCGTCATCGAGAATACGCACCCTGCCCTGCTCGACGACCGCTACTTCGGAATTGGTGGTGCCCAGATCGATGCCAATGATTATTTCATTCATGGCTTGTTTTTCCATATGATTCAGTTTTGTTGACTCTGACTTCTGCCAGCCGCAATACCTGTCCGTGCAACAGAAAGCCCTTGCGTAATTCTTCCCGGACGATACCGTTTTCCCGCTCCGGATCACAACCCGTTTCCACTGCATGCATGGTCACTGGGTCGAACTGCCTGTCGATGCAGTCCACCGGCGTGACATGATGACGCTGCAACAATTGCGCGAAACGCCTGACGGTCATGGCCTGCCCTTCCTGCAATTGCCTGATGAAATCCGCATCCTTTTTCCTGGAACGTCTGAACAGGGCTGTAGCGGGACGGTAGTTCCGCAGGGTTTCCAGACTGCCGAGCAGGCGGTCATGGATATCGACCAACTCCAGCAACAGCGTGCGCAGGACTTCATCCTGGCGCTTCTGCATGCGTTCGGAGGACGCCCGCAGCTCATCCGTCAGGGTTTTGTTATCCTCCTGCACAGCAGCGAGCGCCGTTCCCAGCGTATCCAGGGTGTTTTTGAACTGCCGGGATTCCGCCTTGACCTCACTTTTCAGGCCCGCCATTTCGATGAGCAGCGTATTGAGATCCGGCTGCTCACCGGGGTTGAAACCGGACTCGGTGCTCTGCTCGAGAAATTTCTGAAATTCTTCCAGCAAATCGTTGTTCTGTATTTCCGTGCTCATGCCTTTTCTGCTTTGATAGTGATTTTCTCTTCGCATCCCATACGTAGCAAGTCGATGAACTGTTCAGAGTCAATCTGTCGGGGCTGGTCCGTGAATAACGCCCGCTCCAGCAGTGCATCAAAAGCCACCGACTGATCATGGAACAATTCATAGCTGATGCGGCATTTGTAATCCTTGATGGATTCATAGGCCGTATGGATCGCCTGAAATTTTTCCTGGTCCACATCGGGCGGATTATCCCTGACTTTCTGTAAATAGGCCTGTCTGATCTCTGTGTCGTCCGCCCCGGCTGTGACTTCAAGTATCTGATATGCTGTTTTCATTGCCGTTTAACCGGATTAAAAAGGGAAGGGAAGGGAACGGGACTGTGAACCGGATCCGATGTCGAAATAGTCAAGTACCTCGTCGACACCGACACCGGTATCGATGCCCAGCTTGTTCGCGGCATTCAACATCATCAACACGGGAAAAAGCTCCGGCTCATGCATGATCGCCATCAGGACATTTTTATTGCCGCCGATGACATCGCCCATTTCCTGAAGCAGTTTTTCCGGGGTGACTTTTTTCAGCATCGAAGCCATTTTATCATTGATCTGTTTGAATACGTCGTCCGGCAGGTGGCCAAAAAGATCCTCCATGGGATCACCCAACTCCTCTTCATCATCAAAGCCGAACAGGTCATCGAAAATCCCCATCCTGGTCTGTGGCCGCAGCACATGACAACGCTCGAGATAATCTCCGATCAGTACCATTGTCCGTTGGTCGCCTTCCTGGGCAGCATGCTGCTGCATGTGCTCCAGAACGACAACATCCTGGAAAGAACACTTTTCCGGGTCGCCGTTGGTCTCCGAATAAATCCGGTAATAGGTCCAGATGGGTTTTTGCCACCGGGTTCCCGCCAGTTTCGCAGTGTGGCGCAATAACTCGAAATGCTGGATACGCTCCAGTGTCTGGACCCATGAAAGCAGCAAATCTTCCGGGAAGTCCTGCTGCAGTGACTTTTTAACTACGGCTTTGACCTTGTCCAGTGCCTTGTGAATATTTTTCTGCGTGCCATCGATGGATGCATAACGTTCGATCTGCCCGACAAGACGACTCAATTCCCGTGCAGACAGCAAATGACCTTTCACTGGCGGCAGTTCTCTGAGAATGGTCGCCACTGGCAAACCCGTGGCAAGCGCTTCCATTACCGCATGAAAAACGGCATTGACGGGGTCATCATGGAGTCTGCCAAGGGTTTCAGCGATCTGTTGCAGACCCGTTTGCTTGTCGACGGTCGCAAAACTCAAACATCCGCGCAGCAATTGCGCCTGCAGCTGCTGACTTTTGCCAAGATGCAACGCTTCAGCCTGATCGATTTCCCTGACAACCAGATGATATTTTTTACCCAGCATCTGCTGCCGAGCATGGGACAGGTGACTGGAAAACAGCAATTCCCTGGCAAGAGCATGCAAGGGATCGCGCTGCAATATTTTTTTGCCATATTGCGTGGCTTTTTTATAGGTTTTGTGCCGCACCGATGACTGCAGGCCCAGGGTCAATATGTCGATATCATCGGGAAATTTCTGCAGGGCCGTGTTCAGCCATGTTTTATAATCGCCCGCCGAGTCGGGATCGGATTCATAGTCGCGCAATATCTGCAGATAGCTGTCCTTGTCATCGGGATCATATTCCAGACTTCTCTTCAGGGACAGAATACGATCAGGCGACATCTGCATGTCGGCGATGTGGCGCAGGATCAACGCGCTTCGCAAACCGCCTGCATCGGGCTCCTCCCGCAATGCCCTGACGCATTGCTCCCAGTGATATGCTGCAGCATCGATATTATCATCACGTTCGCAGGCCAGCGCCAGCATCCGGTTTTCCTCGAATTCTCCAAGCCCCCCAAAATGTTTCCTATAATCGCGCCGCCCGGCAGGGTAGGTTCTTAACAACGTCCGGCAGAAATCCTGTACCAGGTCCTCTCCAAACAGCGCTCGATACCTGATCGCCAGATCGAATCTGGCCTTGTCGTTCAGACGATCCCTGTATTTGGCCAGCTGCTCCAGCAGTTCCAGTTGTTTTTTATGCAACCCCTTTATCGCACCGATCATGTGCCGCTGTTTACCAGTGAAACGTGTCATTTCCTGCACCAGCGCAGCACCGCTGCAGGTACAGGCATACAGCAGACGGGCGGTTCGTGCATAGGGCGATGCCGGCGCGATCCTGTCCAGCAGGGCCTGCGCCTGTTGCGGTGCCTTCCCCGCCAGCAAAGCCGCCTTCAGCAGCGTCCGGAAGTCCCTGAATGCAGAGCGGTGCGGCAGCTGTTTCAGAGCCGCCTCGACTGCTTCGGGATCATTGTTGCCATAGGCCTGCAAAGCCGTCTGCGCGATCCGCAGGTGCGCTGCGAAAGTTGCATCCCCGGGCAGGTCCTGCTGAAATTCAGGATGCCCGGCAATGATCAGCAGTCCAAGCCAACCGGCCAGTTCCCGATAATCCCTGTCCAGCTGTCGGGCAGTCAATTGCTGCAGAGTTTTCCGGAAACGGGGAAATTGTCCGGTATTCAGCAGCCAGGCGAGATAGCGGTCAAAAGCTTTGTAAGGAGGTTGCGCTGATTCTCGATAATTTTCCCACAATACCACGGCTTCCTTGTACATACCCTTTGCCGCGAAATCCAGCGCCCGTTGCAGATAACAGCTGGCCAACTGCGCGCGCCAGGTGCTGTTTTCAGAGTCTCGCAGCAATTTTTTATAAAGCCCGATGGCTTCCCTGTATTGCCCGGAATTGAATCTGGCCAGCGCCTTTGCCTCAAGATCAGGCATTGCTGTGCCTGCATGGGAAGCCTTTTTTCTCATGTCTGTAGCTTTTGTAACGTCAAATAAATAGGATTCGTTATTTCCTTTCCGCCAGCTGCCCTTCCGTTTTGGACAGAATACTGGGCACCAGTTTTTCCGAAAAACCGGCGATGAAACACCAGATGATCAGGGTGAAATAGGTTTTCGAATTGAGATGAATTTCTGTTTCTTCACTGAAATCAGGAAACAAAGAGCCGGTGAGCAATTGCGCCCGGAAGAAATAATAACATATCAAGGCGGCGCCAATCCCGGTAATAATCCGGGTCAGAATAAAATGCAGCTTGTGCAGATTCTCCAGCTCCTTGAGGGTAATGGTCTCGATGCGGCCTTTCAGCGAGATCAACATGCTGAAACAGGCCCCCATGTACCCCGCCATCAGTGCGGCAATGGCGAAGTGCAGGTGAATCTTGTCGGTTTGCTGGGCTTCGGTGGGGTCTTGGATTTCCGCGGCTATGGAAGTCAACCAGGTAAATTGCCGGCAGTAACGACTGCAATACTGATAAATGCCCTCCGGGTGCAGAATGCCAATGGCCAGCAGAAAGACACTGAAAGTAATCGCCAGCCCAAAAAACAGTCCGATTTTAAAGCGGGCCTTATTGGCGAAAATACTTCTCAACAACCGGTCTTCATGAAACTTCTGCAGACTGACCGTCACCTTGGTCAGCAGCGCCCGTTTTCGGCCCGGTATAGCGTCAGAGTCTGGCAACGGCTGTTGCGCTTCCGGTTTTTCTATTATGGTTGCAAAACAGTCTTGAAAAAAACCGGAGTCATACTCGGGCAAAAACAGCTGGGCATTATGCAGCTGATAGCGCAATTCCATATCCAGATCGTCTGGGTCCAGCAATGGCACCAGCAATAGTTCAATGGCCTTGGCTTTTTCCCAGTCGGCTTTTTCCTGCAACTGCTGCAGCTGTTCCTGTATCTGCTGAAGCAGCGGATGGTCAGCCTGCGTGGCTTTGATCCGAAGAAAATAAGTCGTCAGCCGGGTAATGTTCTGCCGGTTGATCTGATCATAATAAGAACGGCCAAACCATTGATTGATCCTGTCTTTCCAGTCATCCATAGGGGTCAAATCTGTTTATTTTCTGATTCACGATATCCCGATACCCGACGTACCTTGCAGGCAACGGAAGTAACGGGTGCAGTATCACCCGTCCCGTCCCTGGCGGATGGAGTTACACCCAATAATCACAATTTATACAAGGTTGCAGCGCATATCCAGCTATTCCTTTGCCATAAAAAACCACAAAAAACTAGGCGTTGCATCAAAAGCCAAAATTTAGCATCCTGTAACCGATATTAACTGATTCCGCCACAAGCAACCAAAAACCAGTGGTAATCCTGCGTGCATGTGCCGCATGGAACAACCAACCCCGGGTACATTCCGCTTATTTCCTGTCGGCAAAAACCTTTCATTCCTTGTACCCATTGTTGCTTTTGCCAAGCTGCCGGCCATAACGCTGCTCGAACTTTTGCGGCCGTTTTAATTTTCTGGTCCCACAAGGATGTATGCCATGCGCCTGTTCGGTGGAATTGCCGTTATCAGAGCGTTGCGTGGTAAAATTACCGGTTTACTTGATACTTCACTGGATCGTCTCCCATTATTTACCTGATTATGAAGAATTTGCACCAAAACGATTTGACACTTGGCATTCCCGGTTTCGCCTATGAAGACCTGTACAGCCCTCAGCGCCTGAAAGATCTGCTCTCCGCCTTCGATACCTCCGTGCAACAGCATGATCCTGATCTATATAATGAATTTGCCACATACCGGGAAAACCAGGGCATCGACATGCCAGCCCGGGAAATTTCCGATCTGCTGGTGCGCATGGCGCCCTTTGTCGGGCAATTCGTAGCCACACTGTTCAACGTCAGTGAACAGCACAAAGATCAGGAAGCAAAGATCAAAAAGGATTTCGACAGTATTTTTACTTATAAAAAAAATATTGTCGACAAACTCAACGCAGTTTTTAAAAACCAGGATAGCAGTTCCTGGGATGCCTCTGCGCTGCAAAACCAGCTGGACCGGCTGATCGAGGCGGGATTTCCGGAGGCCGAGCGCAAAAATGATCCTGAACAACGCATTGCCTTGGTCGGAGCCGCCCTGTTCAGACTTGCGGAACATTACCGCTTGATCGGCAAAGGCAAGCAGAGCAGCGTCACGAATGCCGGGCAGGAAATCCTTGAACTGCGCGCTAAACTGGCCGCCGACGCAAAGGCCGCCAAACAACTCGGGGAAATCCTGGCGCTCGACGATCCTGCCGACTTTGTCGAAGCCCTGCTTCTGATCGTACAGCGCTGGAGCTTTCTGGCCCGGCAGGATGAAACAGTCGTTGCCGGCTGGATGAGCTTCAAAACGCCGCATAAACGTGATTTCGACAATCTGGTCGAACATGAAATCGTACAGCGCGGCAAATTTTCCGCCTGGAGCGGGCATCCCGGGGAGCGTCGCCGCCGCGATGGCTTTGCCCTTACCGATCCTCGCTTCACCGAAAGAGAAGTACTCTATGAAGTGGATCATTGCATCTACTGCCATGAACGGGACACGGATTCCTGCAGCAAAGGCATGCGCAACAGGAAAACCAACACCTTCAAGAGCAACCCCCTGGGGGTGAAAATCACCGGCTGCCCGCTGGACGAGAAAATTTCCGAGATGCATGTGGTAAAACGGCAGGGCGACAATATCGGCGCACTGGCCATGATCGTCATCGACAATCCGATGTGCCCGGGAACCGGCCATCGCATTTGCAACGACTGCATGAAGGGCTGTATCTATCAAAAGACCGAGCCCGTCAACATTCCGCAAATTGAAAGCAACGTATTGACCGATGTGCTGTTCATGCCCTACGGCTTCGAAATCTATAGCCTGCTGACGCGCTGGAACCCGTTGAATGTCAAGCGCCCCCATGCCCTGCCCTACAACGGCAAGAATGCGCTGGTGGTCGGCCTGGGGCCGGCCGGCTACACCATGAGCCACTATCTGTTGAACGAAGGCTTCAGTGTCGCCGCAATCGAAGCCCTGAAGCTGGAGCCCCTGCCCGTGGAATTGACCGGTGACGCAGAAACCCTGCCCAGGCCGATACGTGATTTCAGCGATCTTTACGAAGAACTGGACAACCGTAGGCTGGCCGGATTCGGCGGTGTTGCGGAATACGGCATTACCGTCCGCTGGGACAAGAACTTTCTCAAAGTCATCTACCTGAACCTGCTGCGAAGACAGACTTTCCGGGCCTATGGCGGCACCCGCTTCGGCGGTACGCTGACTATCGATGACGCCTGGAAAATGGGCTTCGATCATCTGTGCATGGCCTCCGGCGCCGGCAAGCCCACCGTGATCAACATGGAAAACAACCTGATTCGCGGCATCCGCAAGGCCTCCGACTACCTGATGTCCCTGCAGCTGACCGGCGCCGCCAAACCATCGTCCCTGGCCAATCTGCATGTGCGGCTGCCAGCGGGAGTCATCGGCGGCGGCCTGACGGCCATCGATACGGCCACCGAATTGCTGGCCTATTACCCGATTCAGGTGGAAAAAATACTGCATCGCTATGAAATACTGGTACAGGAGTATGGCGAAGCTACGGTCCGGCATCGCTATGACCAGGAAGAAATCGAAATTCTCGATGAATTCCTGCAGCATGGCCGCGCCATACAGGCTGAAAGAAGCCGCGCCAGGGCCGCCGGCGAGAAACCGGACTTTCTGCCATTGCTGGAAGAATGGGGAGGCGTCACGCTGTTCTACCGGAAAAGCATCAAGGAAGCCCCGGCCTACCGGCAGAATCACGAAGAAATTTCCGAAGCGCTGCGGGAAGGCATCCTCCTGGTCGAAGGCATGAGTCCCAAGCGCGCCATAGAAGACCAGTATGGCCATTTGCGGGCCGTGGAATTCGATCAACTGGTCCAGGAAGATGGCCGCTGGCAGAGCTACGGGCAGACCCTGGAGGTGCCTCTGCGCAGTCTCTACATCGCCGCCGGAACCTCGCCGAACACCATTTACCAGAGCGAATACCCCGGCACTTTCGAAATGGACGGAAAATTTTTACAGCGTTATCAGCCGGAATGGACAGAGCATGGTATGGAACTGGTCGCCATGCACGACGAGGCGCTGCCCAAGCTGGGCAAACCCGCACCTCTGACATCCTATCACAAGGACGGCAAATTCATCAGCTTCTGCGGTGACAAT
>JAJRWJ010000291.1 GCA_024276805.1 Gammaproteobacteria bacterium | reverse complement strand
GCATCCTCTGGCAAATATTGCCGGAAATTTGCAAACAGCTTCACCCGGATTTGCACGGCATCGCCAAGGGCTGGGTACATTCAAGATACGCTTCCATTATTCTGCCGGGATCCTTGAGAAGCCTCTGTTTCCACGGCCCTAAAGCGATGCGGCTTTGAATCAGGCCGCGCAACACGCCGACATGCTCGGTCAAACCAATCGCAGTGGCTCCAACCAGATGTTCTCCGTCGAACTGCAGGTTGATATAACGATAGCGGCCGGGATCATGGCGTTCGACAAAATCACCGCCATCAGCCCCCATCCATAATCCGAAGGAACAGGCGATCAGCCCCATGGTATCCAGCACATTCATATTCACGCTGCCCTGATGGATGGCCTGATTGCCGCCAGCCATGTTGCGCGCGGCCAGCAGACCATGATCGACTGCGGTGGGCTGAATGGCCTGCACGGTATACTCGCCAGTGGAAAAATCCAGGCCCTGTGCGACATCCCCCGCAGCATAGATATTTTCATCGCTGCTCTGCAAATGGCGGTTCACCAGAATTCCCTGATCGGTTGCGATACCGCTCTGATCAAGAAATTCGATATTGGCCCGAACGCCGGCAGCGACAACCACCAGATCTGCCTCGATACTGCGGCTATCATTCAGCTGCACGGCGATGCCGGGCGCATTGCCGCTGTTTTCCTGGAAGGCTTCAATCCTTGCGCCAAGGTGAATGGTCACCCCCTTGTCCAGACACCACTGTCTGATCATGCCTGCCGCCGTGTCATTCATCATGCGCGGCACCATACGCGCTGCCATTTCCACAACGGTCAGACTGGCGCCGCTCTTGTGCAGCGCTTCCAACACGATGCAGCCAATGAATCCGGCGCCCATCAACACCACTTTCACTCCCGGCCTGAGTGCCTCCGCGATATTGCGTCCATCCTGCAGTGTCCAGCAATGCTGTATGCCCGGCATGTCGATTCCCTGAATCGGCGGCTTGACCGGCCTGGAGCCGGTGGCAATCAACAGTTTGTCATAGCGAATCTGCTGACCACCATGGAGCTGCACGACTTGCCGCTCCGGGACTACCTTGACGACCTGCTCCTGAAGCAGATCAATCGACAACGACTCGAAATGTCCGGCATTTTTGCGCAACCAGGTACCCGCGGCATCGATCTGCCCACTCAGATAGTAGGGCAGTGCCATACGCGCATAGGGTGGCTCCGGTTCATCGCCGAGCACCGTAATCTCAGCGCCGGGGTCCTGCTTGCGCAGCGTTTCCGCGGCTGTGATGCCGGCAGGTCCCGCACCGATAATGACATAATGCATGACAGCTCCGCTACAGTGACAGGCGATCGAGAGTGTGCTGCGTCGGCAGACCGTCTTCGGTCCAACCACGCAGCCGGTAATATTCCGGCAACATCGCTCCCAGATCGTTGACCCGGCCCTTTGCCGGACCAGTCTTCGCCGCATCCTTCAACAGCCGTTGCGGCAGGGTATCATCGGCGCCGCTCAACCCGGCATCGAGATTGAACTTCCTCTCCAGATTCCAGATACGCTCACCGGTTTCCAGCAGCGTATCCACGGACCAGTCGCCACCGCAGGCCGCTGCGATTTGCGGCGCAATATCGTCCAGCGTCCAGGAAAACGTGGCAAAGGCACACAGTCCGGAAGAATCCACTACCGCCGCCGCATCCTGAAAAGCCATGACCAGTTGCGCCTTGCCTTCGGTCAGCAGTGGATCGGTTTTTTCCGGAATTCCGAGGATTTCAGAAGACACCGTATAGGCCCGCAGATGGCAGGCGCCGCGATTGGATGTCGCATAACCCAGCCCCATGCCCTGAATACCCCGCGGATCGTAGGCTGGAAACTCCTGACCCTTGACCGTCATGGACAATTCCGGATGCCCGTATTTTTCACAAAAGCGTTTCGAGCCCAGCCCGATATCCCGACCAAACCCTTCCCCGACTGCCGTCAATTCGGCCACTCTGGCCATTGCCCGCGCCGAACCAAAGTGCAACTCTATGCCGCCGGTTTCCTTGCTGGTGATGATGCCCTGTTCGTACATCTCCATCGCCGCGGCGATCGTCGAACCCAGCGTGATGGGATCCATGCCGTCTTCATTACAGAGAAAATTCACATAGGTCAGGGTATCCAGATCATCGACGCCAGTATCGGATCCCAGCGCCCAGGCCGCCTCATATTCCAGACCTCCGGAAGCGCCGCTGTATTGCGGCTTGTTGGTGATGGTAAAGTGCCCCTTGCCGATCGTGGAAATACGACCGCAGGCAATGGTACAGCCAAAACAGGCGGCATTGGTCACCAGATTCGGCCGCCCGTCCGAAGCTCTTGGTTCATGCATCGCCTCGCCGGAAATTTTGTCCGCGCCTTCAAACTGCACTTCGCGCATATTCCGGGTGGGCATGGCGCCGACTTCATTGATGACATTCATCAATACCTGGGTGCCATAGGTGGGCAGACCCTGCGATGTCACCGCGCCTTCGGCCAGCACTTTCTTGCCGGCAGCGACCGCTTTCATGAAAGCCTCGGGATCGGCAATATTGCCTACACCCTTGCTGCCGCGCACGGCAACCGCCTTGAGGTTTTTCGACGCCATCACGGTGCCGACCCCGGAGCGCCCGGCGGCGCGATGCAGATCGTTGATCACACCGGCGAACAGACAACCCTGTTCAGCTGAACGGCCTATCGTGGCGATGCGCAGCAACGGATCCTGGTGGCGGGCATGCAGCCAGGCATCGGCTTCCCATACCGATTTTCCCCATAAATCATCGGCCGGCAGCAGTTCCGCCCGCTCGTTTTCCAGATACAGGTAGACCGGAGACGATGCCCTGCCTTCAAATATGATCATGTCCCAACCGGCGTTCTTGATTTCCGCACCGATGAAACCACCGGAATTGGAACAGGCCACGGTACCAGTCAGAGGACTCTTAGTGATCACCGAATAGCGCCCGGCGGTCGATGCCGCGGTGCCGGTCAATGGCCCGGTGGCCATGATCATGATATTTTCCGGCGCCAGGGCATCCACGCGCGGATCGATTTCCTCTGCCAGATACTTGGTTGCCAGCCCTCTC
>JAJRWJ010000290.1 GCA_024276805.1 Gammaproteobacteria bacterium | reverse complement strand
CGCCTTCAACATGATCGCCGGAAGAGTCAGTGGACCGATTCTGCGGCTGGTGCAATTATGGCAGGATTTCCAGCAGGCCGGAATTTCCCTGAGGCGCCTGGGTGACATCCTCAACAGTCCGGCCGAACCCGGTTATAACCCTGGCCGCGCCACCTTGCCGCAGCTCTCGGGAAAGGTTGAATTCGAACAGGTTACATTCCGTTACGCACCGGATCATCCGGAAATTTTAAAGAACCTCAGCCTGCAGATAGCCGCCGGCGAAGTCATCGGCATCGTTGGCCGTTCCGGGTCCGGCAAAAGCACCCTGACCAAACTGATACAGCGATTGTATGTGCCGGAATCGGGGCGGGTACTGATCGATGGCGTGGATATGGCGCTGATCGAACCATTATGGCTGCGGCGTCAGATTGGCGTCGTACTGCAGGAAAATTATCTGTTCAACCGGTCGGTGCGCGACAACATTGCACTCTGTAATCCCGGCATGGGTATGGAGCCTGTTATTCAGGCGGCACAAATGGCCGGTGCCCACGAGTTCATAGTGCAAATGGCGGAAGGCTACGATACGCTGGTCGGCGAGCATGGCAGTAATCTGTCCGGCGGGCAGAGGCAGCGAATCGCCATCGCCAGGGCGCTGATCACGCAGCCGAAAATACTGATCCTGGACGAAGCCACCAGCGCCCTGGACTATGAATCGGAGAATATCATTCAGCAGAATATGCACAGCATCTGTCAGGGTCGTACCGTGTTCATCATCGCCCACAGGCTCAGCGCGGTACGCCGTTGCCGGCGTATTCTGGTTATTGAACGCGGCCAAATCGCCGAGCAGGGCAGTCATCAGCAACTGCTGCGACAACAGGGCTATTATGCCAGGCTGCATGCATTGCAGGCAGGAGCCGCATCATGACTTACAGACTTGAATTACAATTTCTCCCGGCTGTCCTGGAGATACAGGAAACACCTCCCTCACCGATTGGACGATCGATCATCTGGGTGATCGTACTGTTCTTCATCTGCGTCCTGATCTGGGGGACGTTGGGGCGTGTAGATATCATAGCGGTTGCCTCCGGAAAAATCATCCCCAGCGGGCATGTCAAGGTCATTCAGCCTCTGGAGATCGGCGCCGTCACGGCGATACATGTCAGGGAAGGTCAAAAAGTAGTAAAAGGAGAGCTTCTGATCGAGCTGGATTCCAGCGTCATCGATGCACAAATCACACAACTGAAGGCGGAGCAGGTCTTGACGGAACAGCAAATCCAGCGGTTGCAGTGGCTGATTGAACGGCAGTCTGGCGCAGAAAAAGTCCTGTCAAGCGGGCACGATTCAATATTACACAGCCAGTGGCAAGAATATCAGGACCAGCTCGATACCTTGGCAGCTGAAAAGCAAAAGATCGGGGACGAATATGCGGCGGCAGGTCAGCAGAAGCATAAGCTGGAAGCGATACTGGCAATCATCGAACAGCGCAGCCGCAGCGAAAAAACATTACTCGATAAAAACCTGTTTCCCAGGCAGCAATTCCTGGAAACAGAAAGACAGCGTCTGACCACGCTCTACGATCTGAAAAGCCAGAAAAACCGGCTGCAGGAGCTCGAACACTCCCTGGACGAAATCACCGCCAGGATCGAACATACTCACAGCAGTTTCACAAAAAACAATCTGGAAAAGCGTGAGCAAGCCCGGCGCCGATTGCGTGATATCGGACAGGAACTGGTCAAGGCTCATATCAGGCAGCAAGCACAACAGCTCATCGCGCCGATCGATGGCATCGTCCAGCAGCTTGCCATTCATACCGTTGGCGGCATCGTCACTCCAGCACAGCAACTGATGGTCATCGTCCCACAAAGCGCCAAGCTGGAAATCGAGGCATACGTCAAGAATAAAGACATTGGTTTTGTTCATGAAGGCCAGTCCGTGGCAGTCAAGCTCGACGCATTTCCATTTACCAGATACGGCACGCTGGATGGCAAAATTACCGATGTTTCCGATGATGCAGTCAGCGATGAGAACAAGGGTCTGATCTACAAAGCCCGGGTCAGCCTGGAACAGACTGCAATACAGGTAGGAGACAAGCAACTCAGATTGAGCCCCGGTATGGCTGCCAGCGTCGAGATCAAGACCGGGCGGCGGCGTCTGATCGAATTTTTTCTGGCTCCGCTGCTGAAATACAAGGATGAGAGTATCCGGGAGCGTTGAATGTCGACTGAAAATAGTATTGTTTTGCCGCTGTATACGTAAGTATTTGGTCAATTCTAATTGTGGATCTCTCTCGAGGAGAGAGACTTCAGAATGGTGATGGGGGGAAATAAAACTAAACAGATTTGACCCCTTGTATACGGTAAATAGCTGCGGATTTTGAGTGATGTTTACCTCTGTATAATGTGGGAGAAAGTCGTAAGATTTTCATGCTATAGTTCCTATGGATTTTTACACAAAGCCCTTTTGCAAAACTGAAGTATCCGGTTATTGGCTTGGCAAATAGCCGCATTTCCCACCAAACAGGCCTAAATTTCAGTTGATATGGCTGCTGGTTCAACGGGGAAGGTGTCGAACATCTTCATAATTGCCTGTATTTCATTGCCTGGCACTTCCAGCTCTTTCATGGCTGCTTCGAAATAGTGCATGATTGCATTGAATTGCTCGTCATTCAGACTGCTGTTGATCAATTCGCGGTATATTCCGCGCAAATTTTCCCCCTCAAAATCATCCAACGGGTAGCCACCAAAAGCCATTTTCAGAAATTGTTTGTGTTTTTTCAGCTGGGTGGGCAAGTCGAGGTCATCTAATAAGCTCGATAGCTCTTTATCTGCCTGGATTTTTCGGTAAAACCGGTCGACCAGGACATTCATCGCTATATCGCCGCCAATTCTGTTGTACAAAGGGATGTCATCGAGCTTGAAATAGCTGCTGCGTTTGACCGCCGCATTATCTGTCCCCCAGTCGATATTTTTATCCAGCTTCTTTAACAGGGGAATATGCTTGGAACAATGGATATAGGCTTCTTCAATTTCCACCATGATCCATCTTTCAGGGCGCCGTTTGCCGGCGCTATTAATTGCATCGATGACTTCACGGGGTAATTTATCGGCATAATCGAGCAAATTTTCATGCTCACAAATTCGTGCCTTGCCGTTGACATGCAATCCCACGGTACTGTCAAAAAAATCAACAAAGATCATGCCGATATGCGGGTTTTCGACAATATTCCCCTGGCTGGCCATGACTCCGTTTCCCCGGTATTCGGGATAAACCAGGTACTTTTCATTCAACACGGTGACAAAACCGGGCAGCCCGAAGCGGGCCGAGCAGTCGCATTCGCCATGTTTATCCGCGGTTGCGATGAACAACACTTCCTGACGTGCGATAAATTCGGTCATGACCGGAGACAGGTAGTCCAGGACCTGGCGGTCGTAGAATTTCAGTGCTCTGTCGCGTGTTCCGTATTGTTTTTGTAATTGATGTTCGCCCTGGGACCCAGGCAGCAAAGTCAATGGTGCCGGGGGCGGGACAGTTTCTTTTTTACTTTTTTTTGAATGGAACAATGAAAACATATGCAAACCTCGGTATTAACAAATCCATTTTTTATGGGATATGACGGATTGGCTGGAGTGAACTGCAATTACACATCAAGCACCAGGTCGGACCTCGGATAGGCGCAGCAACTGTAAATCCAGCCGGCCTGTTTATCCCGCGGGTCGATTTCAGCTTCCTCAGACATATCGACTTTGCCCCACAGGCATCGAATCATGCATTCGCCACAGCTGCCAGTACGGCAATCGCTGTCGATGCGGATGTCGTGCGCCGCGGCCAGATCCAGCAGGCTGGTTTTTTCATCACTGCGCACGCTCAGTCCGGATTTTACAAACTGCACACGATATTTACCTTGATTGTTTTTGATTGCTGCAACGGCTTTGTGGTCTGTTACCGGCGGCATTTTGGTAATAAAGCTTTCATGATGGATATTCATTGCCTCAGCGCCCTGTCGAATCAATATTTCAGCTGCTGATTGCATAAATTGCTCAGGACCGCAAAGAAACACTTGCCGTTCTGTCAGGTCTTTTACTGTTTCAGACAATATTTTGGCATCGATGCGGCCTGTATGGCCTGACCAGTCATGATCGTTGCGGGGAGTACCGGTAAAGGTTATCAGCACATCGATGTTTGCATGTCGTGTTGCTATAAACTTGAGCTCTTCCCTATAAATGATATCGGCCGGTATTTTACAGGACAGTATCAGTTGTACATCCACTTTGGCATGGGTATCGACGATCCAGCGCAGCATCGACATGATGGGGACGATGCCGCTTCCCGCAGCCAGGAACAACAGTTTCCGAGCGGGGAAGTTGAAACAGCTGAAGCGACCGGAAGGGGCCTTGACTTTCAGTGTATCGCCGACTTTGATGTGATCACACAGCCAATTGGATACCAGGCCACCGGGTATCCGTTTGACGGTTATTTCTAAACCATGGGGTCGCGATGGGCTGGAGGCGATGCTGTAGGAACGTTGGACTGACTGGCCATTGATGGTTGCCAGCAGGGTTATAAATTGTCCTGGAGCATAATGGAATGAAAAAGCTTGCCAGCCTGCCAGACAAATTGTCTTGACGTTTTCGGCCTCGTTGATCACTTCGGTTACGGTAAGCTCAGCGAAAGGGGAGGGCCATTTTTGCAGATGTCGATTATTCCGGATTAAATGAGAGTGGAGCAGCTGGTCAGATGGGTGATGGTGGTTAAGGTGTTGTTCATCAGGGTGTTTTTGTATAGACACTGTAGCATCAGACTGCGGGGAATGATGGTCATGACCAAGAGATGTAAAAAGACGCTTGGATCCATCTTGCCTGTCAAATCCACTGGTATCTGCAAGTCGGTGTGTGTAAAAGGTTTTTGCATCTGCAGGGATAGTTTCAGGGGGCAGATGTATGAAAATCTCATGGGCCCAGGAAATGGTTTTTTTATGCTTCTGATTGCGTATAAATCCAAAGATCATCAGGTTTCACCTCTGAATGTAATAATTAATTGGCATCTACAAACACCCTTCCATGAGGTGTTTATAGAAAGTTCTCCCACTGCTGCAGCACTGGCCAAAATGACAATAAACTCAAACTCTCCAGCCAAGATAAGCTGATTAGTTTATTTCAGTAATCAATCCGTTATGCCAGATCAGTCTTGATTTGTTTAATGGTCTGACTTGACAGGTTTATCAGGCCTCGACAAGAGTGTCCAAAGCTTTTCAGAGTCATTGAACGGACTGCTTTCTAATGCCTTTAGATCATTCCCAATGGATTCGATGGTTCCGGCAAGCGGTTGATTCTTGTTGTCCCGACGGTATATACGAATGATATAGCTATCCATTTCAACGACTCCACGAAAAAGTTTGGCCTTGCGTTAAGGTTGTGGCTTAGGCTTACAGACAGAATAAACGATCAGCAGTTACAGATAGGTCACAGATTGAGGATTTATAGTAGAAAAGCTGAAATGTTGTACAGGTCAGCGTTGAGCTTTCGACGTCCGACAAACTAATGTTGGGCTTCGTCCCGTTGCGCCGACCTACATTCTATTGGTTTGTGGATAATTTTTTGATTTTTGCCTGGTGATTAAGATCCTGGCGAAGGGTACGTGCGGAAATAAGATTATGCATGGCACCCCACAGCGATACCAGGGTAATGATCACCAGGGAGTAGCGAATGGCTTCATCGCCAAGTAGGGGGCTGAGTAAATCGTTGAGCAGGCCAACGGCCAACGGACCCAACCCCATGCCAATCAGACTCTGCAGCAGCAACATAGCCGCGGAAGACATGGCGCGCATCCGCTGTTTGGCCAAGGATTGCGCCAGTGCGTGGCTGGGTGCAATCCACGCCGCGAAAAACAGCGCCGAGGGGGCTAAAAAGACAATCGCCGCATCAGTACCGGGCAGCAGCAGAAACAGCAAATAAAAAGGCAGTGACAGCAGAGTTCCCAGTGCTGGTATCCATTGATACCAGCGGCTGTCACGCAGTCCCAAACGGTCGGCGACTATCCCCCACAACATGATGCCGAGCGCTGCAAAAGCCGTATCCAGGAATGCCAGTGTTGTACCCGCAACACCGATACTCATATCATGGACGCGCATCAGGAAAGCTGTGCTCCAGACTGCCGCGCCAATACCGGCAAAGGACTGCAGCGAGCCGGCGATGACCATGTGGCGGTAACTCCGGAGTCCAAATAGAAAGCGTAGAGTGGTCCACACCGATAAGGTATCGTCACTTGTCTCCCCGCTATCATATTGTCCTCTTGGTGGCTCTGTTATCGTGGTTCGAACAACTATGGCGAGTATGATGCCGGGCAGCCCAGCCACCAGGAAGGCAATTCGCCAGCCATGGTATTCGGCGATCCATGCACCGATCAGCATGGCGAGAAATATTCCCAAAGTTCCACCTGCAGCCATGGTTCCTAAAGCCATGCCCCGTTGTTGTGGCGGAAAATAGTCGGACAGCAAGGCGTGTGATGGTGCTCCCCCCGTCGCCTGGGTAATGCCGACGCCCATTCGGGCCAGCGTCATCTGCAAGGTACTTTGTGCGGCTCCACAGGCGATGGTCAGCAAGCTCCAGAAAAAAAGCCCGCCGGCAACAATCGAGCGCCGGCTGCCTCTATCCGCCCAATATGCCACCGGAATCCCGGCCAAAGAACTGGAAATGGAGAATATGAAACCGGCGAGAAATCCCATCCAGGCATCGGATAAGGCAAGATCCTGCTTGATCGGCTCCATCAGCAGCCCAAACAGAAAGGCATCCGTTGTATTGAAAATGGCCACCATGAAGAAGATGGCCAGAACATAAATTCTATTGCCTGTGCGGCACCTGTTTTTTGTTGGTGGCCGACAGGATCTATATTTGATTGAATTCATGCAAGTAATTGTGGCGAATATCATTAGAGAAAAATAGCTGTTGTACTTGCATGGGGATGACAAGAATTAAATGGTTTCGACAAAGCTGGGGGTCATACGCATACCTAATCAGGTAATCTTATATACTAGGCATTGACGATGGCGTGATAAAGTTTCTGGGTCTGCGTCGAGGGTTCTACACCTAGAGAAAGGGACAGTATGCGTTTGCAACGTTGATAGCTTTGCAGTGCTTCGGCCTTCAAGCCAAGCTGCTGGTAGCAGTGCATCAGACCCTGATAGAATTCCTCGCTGAGGTTTTCCACATCCAGTCCTTTTTGGTAACAGTTCAGGGCTTGCTTCCAATCCCCCCTGGCCTGCCAGCCATCGGCCAACGTTGAGGTGGTTTTGAGATATTGGTGGCGCAGACGTTCCCGCATTGCGATCATCCAGGATGCATCCGCCTCGGCTGCCAGAAAATGGTCCCGATAGAGGTTCAAGGCATTTTGGGCAGGCTGCTCGAAGCCCTGCCAATCATCGTTTTGTTTGGCATCTTCCGCCGCTTTCAGCAACCCCTGGAAATTCCACACATCGATCCAGCAATGTCTGGGATCCAGGCTCAAAGATCCTTCCATCAGGGTAATGTACTCGCTGCCTATCAGTTTACGCAGGCGGTTCAGTGTGGTGGAATAGACATTGTGCGCTTTATCACCGTCTTCATCAGGCCACAGCTGATCGATCAAGCGCTGTTCGGTGACTTTCTGCCCCCCGAGAGCAACCAGAGCTTTGAGCAACTGCAATGGCTTTTTGGGGGCTTTGCGTACGAATTGAACTGGCGCGTCGTCTTTAACCAACGCTAACGATCCGAAACAATAGATTTTCAAAGGCCAGGGCCAGCAGTCCAGCTTTTGCGAATCGTCGGGGGCTGCCAGACGGCGCACGCGAATCAGCGATTGGACGTAATTGATCTCGATGCCTGCCTGTAATGCCTCGGCGTAAAGTTGGGCCACCGATTCAGGATTGAAAAAAGGAAAGCGGACAAAACTCAGCTCGCGGCCAAGGGCCAGGGCGCGCCGCAGAAAAGCGTGGCAACGGCGGGGTTGTTTTCTTTCCAGGGCGTACTGGGCATTCGCCATCCAGCTCAAAAAAATACCTTTTTGGTTGAATTGACGGGGTAAGGTTCGCCGCATTCGGGCGGTGTGGCGTAACGCCTTGCCGTATTGGCCCTGGCATGCGTAACTGTGTGCCAAGGCAAGTTGCGAAAATACCGCTGCCGTTGTAGAACCGCTGGCCTGGTCAAGGACTAGCTGTTGTTGCGCGATTTGTGCGTGCTGCATCGCCTTTTCCGGGTTATATTCCAGGCAGGCATGCCATGCACAATATAAATGATAATGGGTTGTCATAGCCCCCATTTTGGGATTTAATCGCTTTGCCAGCTCATTGAGAAGACTGCCGGCAAGCTCTTGATGCCCATTGCTCAGATGAAATTGAATCAGGCCACGAAAAATATAGAATTTGAGGATTTGCATCTCGTTTACTGTGGTCAGCTCAAGCGCATAGTCGAATTTCGTAAGAGATTCCTCATCTTTTTCGATATTCCAGTAGCTAAAAAAGTATTCTACGGCGATCCACACACAAATGATCGCAGGTGAAAGCCCGGTGTGGGACAACAGGGGATTCAATAGATCGATCGCGAGCAAGGCTTTGCCAGGGTCGCCGCCTAAATTTGCAACTTTACCCAGTAAATTGATACCGATATCAAAGCGCAGATTAAGGGGTAGATCGGTATTCAGCAACCCCAGCAAGCGTTCTTCCCATTTATCGGTAACTTGAGAATCGGTATCGTTCCGAGCACTGGTCTGATAGGCTGCAATCGTGACCTGGGCCTCAACAATTGTGGACTCAAACTCCGGGAAACGGTGCCGCAAGTTCTGGATCTCATTCCTCCAGGCTGGCGAAGCAGTGTAGTCACCATACGCCATTGCACGGGTCTGGATTACATCAGACCAGGCAAGATAGGCACCGGAAGAGTCGCCCGAAGCCTTAAAGTTCCAATAGGCCGATTCTAGCGCGGTCAGAGCGGTTTGCGAATCGATAAACTGCAGGCCCATGCCCTGCCAATATTTCAGCCAGGGAAAGTTTTCCATGACCGTGTCGGGTAAATTATCCAGCCAGGCCAGCAAAGTCTGGTTGCGGCCTTGCTCCAGTACCCCTTGGGCGATCGTCTTGATCACCCGCTGCAATCCCTGCCAATCCTCCAGTTGTAGAAAATAGCCGACGCTTTGTTCCGGATCATCCCCTTTTTCAAGAATTTTGGCAGCCTTTTGTTGTATCATCCGGCATTTCTGTTCACCGAATTCGACACGGGCGGTTTCCAGCAGAAAATCCCGGAACAGGGGATGGTATTGATAGAAAATTTTCCGGTCCCGGTGCAGAGAGGTAAAATTATTCTTCCGGGCCAGACCGGCGAGTATTTTGCCGGCATCCGGATTGTCGGTCAGCGCTTGCGTATCCGCAATGGTCATTATCGGCAGATATGCGCTGGTGACCATAAACTTTTGTATTTCCCTTCGCCGATGACGAAAAATTTCCCGGCCGAAATAGTTGAAGGTAATCTCTTTTATATCTTCGCCCGCAGGGCGCACCGCCGTCAGGCTGCCCCCGGTACGAGCGCTTTCAATCAACAACACTAATCCGGCTGTCCAGCCCTGGGTCAATTGCTGCCAATGATCGATGTTCGAGTCGACAATGCTCTGGTCGATTCGAAGGTTTGCCAGACTGCGCGCCTCATCGCTGTTCAAACGCAGTTCATCCGCATGGATAATGCTGAGTTGCCCGTTGATTTGCAGGCTGGCAAAAACCGATGGTGGCTGGTGCCGACTGATCAGCATCAGGCTGCAATTTGCAGGTACTTCGCCGGCCGCAAATGCAACAATCTCATGCAACAGGGCATCTTCGGGTACTGTATGATAGTTATCCAGTACTATGATTAACGGCTGCGGCAGCAAGTCGAACAGTTTTCGGAAGAAAAGCCGGGTAATCGGGCCGATATCCGCAAGATGTTCCAGCGAAAATTCCGGCAGGCGGGTACGTTTTTTCTGTGCCATCCGCTTGACGGCAAGCTTGAGGAAATAGAAGAAGGTTGCCGGATCACTGTCACCCTCATCGACCTGATACCAGAGGCAGGGAATGTTTTTGCCAGCCAGATAGCTGGCAATCAATGTGGTTTTACCTGCGCCCCCCGAACCCGACACCCAGACGACAGGATGTTGACGGCATTTATCCAGGCGCACAAACAATCGATTCCGGTGCAGGACCCCGCTAATTTTCGGAGCAATGAGTTTGGCAATCTTTTGGGTTGGTTTGTCCATCTGATTTTCAGTCGTCAATGCCATCAAGCTATTCGTAAATATCGGTTCATTCTAAAGCATCCGATATGATAGGATCACTGTTTAAT
>JAJRWJ010000289.1 GCA_024276805.1 Gammaproteobacteria bacterium | reverse complement strand
GACCTGCCTTGAGATTGTACAGACGCTGGTGGAAAACACCGAGGCGCTGTTGTTCAAACAGTGAAGTCGCGGCTGAAGCCGCTCCTACGCCGCTATTCGCAATCCGTAGGAGCGGCTTCAGCCGCGATTTCACTATGGAAAGCCGGCAATTCTATATGTGGCAAATGAGAATTGCCGGTCATTATTGGACAGGATGGCGCAGGATTTACAGGATTGTTCTATTGGTTGAAATCCTGTACCGCACAAAAAATTATCAGAGGCTTCGTCTGCAAGCCATCCTTGTCAAGAAATCCTGTCATTATTCAGGCCTCATGGCGGATGGCGCGGAGGCTTATCCGTTCTACGCATTGTCTGTCAGGGTTTCAATGTTGGCTGAAGCGGCAGCGAAAGCCAACGCTCAGTCCTGCATCGAGGTTGTTATGTTGGCTTTCGTTACTCGACCACAAGCTGCGATAAACCACCAGAAAGCCATAATGAGAATTGCCAGACGGATTACCATATCCTTATTTTATATGCGCTCACCCTGAATTCCATTGCCATTGTCATCAATCGCCGCACTATTCTTGTTACAATGGTACCTTTTACCACAGCAAGAATCGGAGTCAAAATGAGTGCGCAGATTATTGATGGCAAGGCCATTGCCATCGAAGTGAGAAAACAATGGAAGCTGCGGGCGGACCAGCTGAAAGAACAGGGCATACTGCCAGGCCTGGCGGTGATCATCGTCGGCGACAACCCGGCATCGCGGGTCTATGTACAAAACAAGATCAAGGCCTGCCACGAAGTGGGACTGTATTCCGAACTCCATGATTTGCCTGGTGATATCAGCGAAGCGATGCTTCTGGAGAAAATAGAAGAGCTCAATGAAAAGCCCTCGCTGCACGGCATTCTCGTACAACTGCCCCTGCCCGAGCATATCGATGTCAACAAGGTTCTGGAAACCATTTCCGTGAAAAAGGACGTCGATGGCTTTCACCTGTACAACCTCGGCGGCCTGATTGCCGGCAATACCGTCTTCCCACCCTGCACGCCCTACGGGGTGCAGTGCCTGCTGGAATATTCCAATATCCCGATAGAGGGTCAGAATGCGGTCATCGTCGGACGCAGCAACATCGTCGGCAAACCCATGGCGCTGATGCTGCTGCAGAAAAACGCCACGGTCAGCATCTGCACATCGAAAACCCGGGATCTCAAGCAGTTCACTTCCCTGGCGGACATCCTGGTGGTCGCCACCGGCAAGGTCAATCTGATCACTGCCGACATGGTCAAACCGGGCGCCACCGTGATCGACGTCGGCATCAATCGGCTGGAGAGCGGCAAGCTGGTGGGTGACGTCGATTTCGACGGGGTAAAGGAAGTCGCCGGACACATCACGCCGGTTCCCGGAGGTGTCGGGCCGATGACCATCACCATGCTCATCGCCAACACCGTCATATCCGCGGAGCAGGCTGTCCATACGCAGGCATAACTCCCGCAGGCATGCAGGTTGGACTGAGTTTGCCAGGTCCAGCAGGCTGTGGTGGTATCGACAATGTCGGGCTTCGTGCCTCAGCGCCAACCTACATGCTCTGGAGGCAAATGACAGCGTTTGGCTATGGTGGCAACAACACCACTTCGCTCTGGATATCAGGAAACATTTCGGTCTGGAACTTCGGTCGTGGCGACGGCGAAACCATCCACCCCGTACAGGAGAACAAACAGGAATATAGCTTCCGCATGACAAAAACCGCCCCTCGCCGGCTGCCGATGATTTTTTCCTTAACGTGCTGCGAGCATCGAGGAATCTTTCGACTGCATGAGGCTGCCATGGTGCATGACGCTGCGCTCATGCACCCTACCTGTTTATCAGAAACCTGATGACTCATGTTTGTACAATGCCGTAGGCAAGGTAGCCGTTATAGGCCAGGTAGAACAGCACCAGCAGGAACCCTTCCAGGCGATTGATGCGGCCGGGACCGTGCATACGGAAGGCCACCAGGAACAACACCAGCATCAGCCCGAACATGCTCGGCCAGTCCCGGGTGAGCACTTCCGGTGCGACGCCGGTCGGGGCAATGATGCCGGCAATGCCCACCACGGCCAGCAGATTGAACATGTTGGAGCCGATGACATTGCCCAGGGCGATATCGTGCTCCCCCTTGCGCACCGCCACCACGGAGGCCGCCAGTTCCGGCAGGGAGGTGCCCAGGGCGACGATGGTCAGGCCGATGACCAGATCGCTGATGCCCAGATCGTGGGCGATGAATACCGACCCCCAGACCAGCACACGCGAACTCAAAATCAAAAACAGCAATCCCGCCAGCAGCCAGAACAGCGCCTTGCCCAGTGGCATGGCGTGGCTGGCCAGTTCCTGCTGCATTTCCTGCTCCAGCACATCATCACGACTGCGCAAGGCGGAAAAAATCGACCAGCCGATCAAGACAAAAAAGCCGGTCAACAGGATCACGGCATCCAGAAAACTCAGCTCACCATCGGACAGTTGCCAGCCGGAAAACAACCCAAGCGCTATCAAGATGGGCAGCTCCTTACGGATAATCTTGGAGTGCACGACGATCGGCGTGATCATTGCCGTAACGCCCAGCACCAGGGCGATATTGACGATATTGGAGCCATAGGCGTTGCCCAGCGCCAGACCGGGATTGCCGGCCGCCGCGGCAAAAGCCGAGACCACCATTTCCGGCGCGGAAGTACCAAAGCCGACGATCACCATGCCGATCAGCAATGCCGGCATGCCGGCATGGTTGGCAGTCGCCGCGGCGCCATCGACAAAGCGGTCGGCACTCCAGACCAGCAGCACGAAACCGCCGACGATCGCCACGAATGCCAGAGCCAGAGTTGCAGTCTGATGAAAAACCAGCGTGTAAATCACCACCGCCAGCAGCATGCGGTAGATCACATAGGGCCACATGCCGAAGCGGTTCAGCCATTTCAGAAAGAAATGGATCGCGGTCAGCGCGGTGATAAAGGAAACCACGCCGCCAATCAGAAAGGCCGGCCAGTCGACGGGGGCATTTTCACCAGCGACCTGCAGCAGCTTGACCGATGCCGCCAGAGCAGTGATCGGTATCGCCAGCAGAAAGGAGAAGCGTGATGCCGCCTGACGGTCCAGGCCCAGCAGCAGTCCGGCCGTGATGGTCGCGCCCGAGCGGGAGGTGCCGGGTATCAGGGAAACGGCCTGCGCCAGACCCACCAGCAGGGCGTCCTTCCAGGTGATGGATTCGATTTTCCTGGTGCGCTTGCCGCTGTAATCCGCCCATCCAAGCAGTGCGCCAAACACCACCGTGGTGACAAAAATCACCTGTACCGAACGCAGCGTCGTGTCGATCAGATCCAGCAGCAGCAGACCGGCGATGCCGGTGGGGATGGTGCCCAGCACGATCGCCCCGGCCAGAACGCTCTGCCCGACCCGCCTGCGCTGCAGCAGGGACTGCACGCCATCATGCACCAGGACCATGACATCACGGCGAAAATACAGCAGCACCGCCAGCAATGTTCCGACATGCACGGCCAGATCGAAGGCGACTCCCTGATCCTCCCAGCCATTGAACAGCGGCATCAGGATCAAATGCGCCGAACTGGAGATCGGCAGAAATTCAGTAATCCCCTGGAGTATCCCTAATAAAAACGTATGTACGACATCCACCAATAATTCCTTAAAAAGTCTATACACCGGAACATGTCCAGTTGCAGTCAATATAGTCATGAACCAGCCGCCGCGGCTGTCCAGCGGTGCATTATATCAGGATGACCGGCGCCCCGTTCCCGGATTCCGCTGAAGCTGCATCCGGGCTACAGGGGTTGCTGGGCGGCGAGGGCATGGCGCGGGCAACCGTAGCCTGGATGGAGCCTGCGTAGTATTCACCTACGTCCTGCCCGCAATAGAGCACACTCATTCTCGCCTGTTATTGATATGCTAATCCTCGCTTTTCCAGTTCAATAACCATGGCATTTTCATACACCTTTTCAAGAAAGCCAGCGCCCAGGGCGTTGTGTACCGTATATGCACAACCAATAATCATTTCCGTTATTGCTGAATCCTGTTGATCCTGTGACATCCTGTGACATCCTGTTCATCCTGTCTTATTTTTTTGACAAGATTGACAGAATTTTCCAGGACTTACAGGACGATTTTTTTGCAACTGACATACATCGCCTTTCCTGTTGATCCTGTGTCATCCTGTCTTTGCAAAATATTCCACGCCTTCGAGCTCTTCAAAATGATTGTCAGAGGTCACCAGACTGACCTGCCGATGACGCGCCGTGGCGTAAATGATGGCATCGGCGAAGGAAAGCTGGTGTTGCATGGCCAGGTCGGCGGCAAACAGGGCGATGCTGGTCGACAGGGGCTCCACCTGGCCCTGTTCCGTGATCCCGATCACTTCCATAGCGTTGGCTTCGCTGGCTTCTCTGCTGACCCATTTGTACAGCTCGAACTGCACCGAGGTCGGCACGATGACTTCATCCAGCTCGGCCAGGCAGGGCGCATAGCTATCCGCCAACTGGCCGTCTGTCAGCCATTCGATCCAGCCGCAGGTATCGACCAAAACCGCCATCAGTAGCGATCGCGCCGGTCACGGTAATTTTCCGGGTTGGCGTTTTTCAACAACCCCCGCGCTGATTCGATGCTGCGCACGGGTACCAACTCGATGACACCACCCTTGACAATCACGGAGAATTTCTGCCCGGCGCGCAGATGCAATTGCTCACGGATGGCTTTGGGGATCGATAGCTGAAATTTGCTGGAAAGCGTTGTCGATACCATTTTTACTTTTACTTGATCGATAATAAAAAAGTAAAATTATATTCGGTTTTCATTCTCTATGGACAGGATTTTTATTCTTGATATCCAATATCCATCGCTTTTCCTGTAAATCCTGCATCATCCTGTCTGGTTTTTTTGACAGGATTCTTCAGGATTCACAGGGCTTTTATCTTCACCCTGACACTCAATTTTCCATTCCTGTCAATCCTGTAACATCTTGTACATCCTGTCTGAATTCCTGTCTAAAACAGCGCCGTATCCGGCACCAGCACATAGACACCCATGATATCCACGGCAACTGAGGCCGCACTTGGTATTCCCCACGGGCATCGGCGGCCTCGCGAATACGGCGGTGGTCGGTGAGAAGCTCGCGGCTGCGGGATTTGGCCGTTGTTGCTGTCAGTATTCTCTGCGCGCTATACAACAAATTCACCTGGACAGATAAAGAGAACCTTTCAGCAATTGCCGGTAACCAGTCTCCGGGGATGGACTCAGACTTGCCCGACCATAATGACTTCCCGGTGGCCGTGAACGGATTTTGAAGGTCTTTTAAATTTGGATATATGTATGTTGGTGGAGATGGGTGGGGATCGAACCATCGACCTCAGGGTTATGAATCTCACACATCAATCAACAGTGAGCTTAAACTGGATTAAAGTCACAAAAACAACAAGGTACGAATATGCTTTGGTTAGATTTTAAATTTCACCCAAAATTTAGCTGACTTTCAGTACCAATTTGTCCAAAAGTTATACATAAAGCGTCTCTAAG
>JAJRWJ010000288.1 GCA_024276805.1 Gammaproteobacteria bacterium | reverse complement strand
GGTCACGCCGCTGTGGTCGAATACCGCGCCACTCCAGCTGCTGGTGTTGTGGCAGTCGTCGCAGTTGTTGCCACTGGGCACATGATTGACCGGCTTGCCCAGGGCGATACTGCCGTTGTGGCAGGTCGAGCAGCTGCCCAGTACTTCCTTGTGATCCACCTGAAAGACTGGACTCCAACTGCCCGGTCGGTGACAACTCTCACAGATATCCGTTGATGCTATATGTGCGGGCTGTTTGCCCGTCGCCGTCTGGCCGTTGTGGCAGCTGGCACAATTGCCAGCCACTCCACTGTGATCGAAAACAGCGTTGGAAAAACTGCCGCTGGTTCTATGGCAACTGTCGCACAAGTCATTACTGGGAATATGGTTCGGGGTTTTTCCCTGCGCTATCGATCCATTATGGCATCCAACACAATCGCCTAAGACGGCATCATGATTTTTGATATTCAGAACAGCCCAATCTATACCATTGTCACTATGACAATCAGCACAATCATCGGTACTGTTGATATGATCGGCATCTTTTCCAAAAGCATTGATGATTGTCGAATTGGCATGGCATGCAGCGCATCTTTTTGGCGTCGATTTAAAAATGCCACGGACATGGCATTTGGAACACGCTACATCCTGGTGAGCATTGGAAAGCCTGAAACCGGTGGAAAGATGGTCAAAATTAGAATTTTCAGCAGTCGTTCCGGAAACTGAAAGGCCGGGAGCCAGTAAAAGAGACAGAAAAAAGAATCCAGCTATCAATGTGCCAAAGAAGTCTCTTACATCCTCTGAATCTCTCATACAGAACCCCAGGTTACTGCAGCCCACGCTCCAAAAATATCATTGTCGAAAGTAACAATAAATAATTAAATCCGCCTTAATTCTACTTTGTCAGGTTCTCCGCAAACTCGTCATGCTCGCCGGGAAGCGGGCATCCAGTGTCATGGGCGGCATGTTTCAAACCATCCCTGGAGCCTGGATTCCGGCACTCCATGCCGGAATGACGGTCTTTAAAAAAAGTAGAATCAAAGAGCACAACCATCACCGAACCAAGGTTATATCTTTGAAAGAAGAGGTAACATGACAACGTTCACAATATGATGTGAAATTCCCTGCATGGACATCATCCTTTTCATGACAGTCCATGCATTTTGAACCGAGTGAAATTTCCAGCTGAGGTTCAGTGTGACAGGCATGGCAATCAAGCCCTTCATGTTTGCCATCCAATATATAATCGGTTTGCTTGTTGTGCTCGAATTGCCAAATTTTCCAGCCATTGGGGTTATGACAAAGTTTGCAATCGATACCCAGTTTCTTTTTGTGTATGTCATCCTTTTCATGGCATTTATTACATACTAGATCAGCTTCCTTAAAATCCTGTGACAAATGGCATTCTTCGCACGGCGTCACGGCATGCAAACCAACCAGCGGGAAAGAAGTCATATCGTGATTGAACAATACGCCTTTGTTCCATCCTGACTCGTTGTGGCAATCTTCACATTTTTCTCCTTCGTTCTCTTCATGGACGTCATCCCGTGAATGACAACCAAAGCAATTAGTCTGCAAATCCTCATCGTATAAATTTCCGCTATGACAACGATTGCATTTAACGTCTCCATGCTTACCTTTTAATCGAAAGTCAGTTTTATCATGATCAAATCTGACTTTGTTCCAGTTGTAAGGTTTATGGCAACTCTGACATTTTTTTCCATACTGACCAAGGTGTATATCGTTGTGCTTATGACAGGAATAGCAATCCGTTTTTAATTTGTCCTTGTAAATATCACCGCTGTGGCATGCATCACAGCTTACCTTTGCATGACTGTATTGCAACGGGAATTCGGTTTCCTTGTCATGATCAAAAACGATTTTCCTCCACCCCCTGGCTTTGTGGCAATCTGAACATACTTTTCCATAGCGCCCACCATGTACATCATTGATGCGATGGCATGCAATACAATTTTGCGAAATTTTTTTGCTGACATTGGCTGGATGGCAGCTTTCACAGGCAACATCCTTGTGTTTATACATCAAGGGAAAATCCGTTGCTTCATGATCAAAATCGGTTTCATGCCAATTTTTCTCGTTGTGACATTCCGAACATTCCCTGCCGAGCAATTTTTTGTGCGGATCCTCCTCCTTATGACAGTCGTAACATTCAACGCCGGCTTCACGATATTTTTGATCGGCCTGATGACAGTCATCACAAAGCAAGTCCTTGTGCTTACCCTGCAATACAAACTCAGTTTGATCATGATTGAACGTTCCCGCGTCAAACAATACGATATTGGCATTCCGTCCTTCATGGTCGGTATGACAATCGGTACAGGCCCGGTCCCGGATGAGACTGCCACCATGAAAACCATTTTTTTTCAGAATATCCAGATCTATTTCTTCATGACACGCACGGCACAATTGTGTCTGCCCCACTTTGTCATACTTGACATGGCATTTTTCGCACGCATCTTCGAATTTTTTATGTCCTTGAATAAGGTCACCCGGCATAACGAGACGTTCAATACGTAATGCCGAAGCTTCCTGACTGGCAAGAAATAAAATTACAAGCATAAAGAACCCGGCAGTCTTTTTCATAGTCATCAATTTTTTTGTCCTGAATGTACGCACAGGGAACGCTCATTGTGAGAAATTTGCCATGGACTTGCCGGTCAATTCTCCCGTAACCAAACCTTGCTGATATTCTCAATATTTTCCGCGGGCAATCCCAGTCTGGGCAAGCCCCCCCCTGCAAGACAATGCAAAATATTGGACAAGGAGCTTATATTCTTTTTAATTGCCGCAATATTCCTGGCCAGTCGATGAACATCGCAACCTTGCTGGAGTCTTCATACAAACAGCCACCTAAAACATATGCACTGCAACGATATGGGCCGTCACAGCAAGGGCCAGCATGAAGAAAAGTGGAAGATGCAAGTGATGCCATACTGAAAACAACCGTTCAAAAAAAGCAAAACCAGCTATTTTTCTTACCGTGGAAAAATAAGCATTCAGATAAACCTTGCCATTCCTGATCATTTCCGTGGTCGAACTGGGCGTCCAGCCTTCCCTTTCAGCAATCCGATAACAAGCCGCTATCAACTCAACTCCGGCCCGGCTATAAGAACGATTGATTTGCAGTGTCAAGCACATTAAATTATATAAACTTGGCATCAAAGCGAATGTCTCATTCCCCACCACATCATCGTATTTTATTATCGTCTCAAGAAGTTGCGGACTTGCTTCAAACAATTTGGACAACTCATTGCGGGTAATCGATATGTCCTGCTGCAACTGCTGCAAGGTCATCTCACTGCCATAAAGACCAAAATGAATTCTGCCATAGAAATAGCGACCCACAATTCCACTCGCTACCACAAGCAACATGCTGAACAGTGCAATATTGCCATTTTGTGATCCCAATCGAAAGTTGCAATGAAACAGAATGAATAGCGGACCTAGAATACCAAGTATCATATGCACCTTGAACCAATGACTTATCACCCCCCATCCACGCATCCATTTGACGCGTTTACGCAGGGAGTACATTGGCAGCAACAACATCAACACACCACCTGTTATTCCCAGGGCATATCCCAGACCTGATTCCGGAGTGATGTAATTCTCCAGGTCCGCCTGCCAGCCCGTATAAATCACCAGCATTACCACCAAACAAAAGATGACTGGAGATATCTCCAGCCGATGTGGCCTGTACATGTTCTCGATTTCCGCCTGGCGTTTATCCACTCCTGCAGCCAATTCACCTGGATTTGGACTTACTTCTTTTTCCCCGACTTCAATTATTTGCCCGGTCATTACCAGAGATCCTCAAAAAACACTGTTATTCTATTGGCATGTGTCGATAATTGACGCACAACATCCCGCGGGGGACTACCTGAATGTTCCAGGCCCTTAATACGTTGCTCGATATTAATCAGTCGCATAACCAGTCAGAGTCTGTGAACTGCCAGTGCGATTGGCAGTTCTATCCAGCATCAATGGCTTGTGGCCTTTCATGCGGAATTTATACACATCGAATAAAAACCAGGAACCCCCTTTAAATAAAGAGCATCGCAGCATGTACTATTTAGCGAACAAAACTTAATCCCGACTTAAGATTGTCGAAGTATACTCAAAACCGTCATATTTATTTATGCAAGCACCGAAGGCTGTGAAAGATTTCACAATTCATTCAACACGCCCACTATAAAATCATCACCCCACTCAATAAAGATTATCCTTACGACTAATAATCAACATTAGGACTAAGCCATGATCATTCAAGAACAGTTTTTAAACATTCAACATCAAATCGAAATATTCCTGCAAAATTCACTTGTACTTTTGTATTTGATACCAATGTTTTTAATCTGGCTGGTTTTTCATTCATTGAAAACCAAGACCCATCGTAAATCACTGGCTATCCGCAATGAAGCTGTCAATGCCGGACTCACTCAGCCAGCTTCATTGCATCCGGTGATCAATCCCAACCGCTGCATTGGCTGCCAATCATGCAACAACGCCTGTCCCGAACAAAGTCATGAAGTTCTCGGCATGATCAATGGCAAAGCCCATTTGATCAATCCCACCCATTGTATAGGCCATGGCGCCTGTAAAGATTCCTGTCCAGTCGATGCGATCACGCTCGTTTTTGGCACTGAAACCCGCGGCATTGATATCCCTTATGTTTCACCAACATTCGAAACCAATGTTCCGGGTCATTTTATTGCCGGTGAACTTGGAGGCATGGGATTGATCCGCAATGCCATCACACAAGGCGTACAGGCCATGGATTCCATTTACAATTTAGTCAAGGGACAACAAGACAATAATCTGGATGTGGTCATTGTCGGCGCTGGCCCGGCCGGCATTGCCGCATCTCTTTCCGCCATGGAAAAAAATCTGAAATTCAAGACTGTAGAACAGGATTCATTAGGCGGCACGGTTGCACATTTCCCTCGTGGCAAAATAGTCATGACCGCACCGGTTGAATTACCTCTGATAGGTAAAGTCAGGTTCAAAGAAACCTCTAAAGAAAGACTACTCGAATTCTGGAATAATGTCGTCGAAAAGACCGGCCTGGAAATTTCCTTCAACGAACGTGTGGAAGCAATTACCCGACATGACAACTGTTTCGAGGTTATCACCAGCAAAAACAGCCTGAAAACCCGTACCGTACTTCTAGCCATTGGCCGGCGTGGCACTCCGCGTAAACTGGATGTCCCCGGTGAAGACCTGAACAAAGTAGTCTATCGCCTGATCGATCCGGCTCAATACCGGGGCCAGCATGTATTGATCGTTGGTGGGGGTGACAGTGCGTTGGAAGCGGCATACTGTATTGCTGACGAGGAAGGCACCACGGTTACCCTGTCATATCGATCGGAAGCCTTCTCCAGGGCAAAAGAGAAAAACCGGCAACTTATCGATTCCGCGGTAGCCAACAATCGAATGAAAGTCTTTTTAAAATCCAATGTGAAAAAGATCGAAAAAAATACCGTCACTATAGAACATGAAAATGACATTCTGGTGTTGAAAAATGATGCTGTCATTATCTGCGCCGGGGGAATTCTGCCGACGAGATTTCTCAAAGAAATCGGTATACATGTCGAAACCAAACATGGTACCGCCTGAAAAAAGCCAAGCCTTGAAAACAATACTTCTTGCTCTGCTAATAGGCAAAGCATTATTTTCTCCCGCATTTTCCGCATCCATCGATGCCGCAAAGAAAGCAGCAAGACTGAGAGATTACAGCAATGCATATCACTTGCTGCAACCTCTTGCCGAATCAGGAAATGCAGAAGCACAATACCAACTGGCAGCTTTGTACCGTACCGGACACGGCACCGAAACCGACTACAAGCAGGCATTTCAATGGCTGCTCAAATCCGCTGCCAAAGGGCACAGTAAAGCCCAGTACAATCTGGCAAAAATGTATGAATACGGCTGGGGAACCGAACGCAATCATGAACAGGCATTGCTTTGGTGCAACAAAGCAGCAGATAGCGGACACCTGTTGGCTCAAGCCTGGTTAAAATCCCTGCAGGTCAACACCGCACTGCCCTTGCACACATCAGATCTGCAAGATAATTTCAGGTGGGCAGTGAGAAAAGATCTGGTCGATCAAGTGACAAAACTAATTGAAGCCGGCGCAGATATCAATTACCCGGATGATAAAGGTTACACCGCATTGATGACGGCAGCCGAAGTCGGCGCCATGAAAACCCTCGCGTTACTTATCCAACACCAGGCACAGCTGGATACGGTGAACAAGCTGGGCGACAATGCCCTGCTGACAGCACTCAGGAACAAACAATTCAACGCCGCAGAAAAACTCATTGCCGCAGGAAGTTCATTGGATGCCATCGATGGCAATGGCAATAGTGCTTTAATGCTGGCCGCCAGTGAAGGCAATCTCGCTATCATCCGCCTGTTGATAGCAAAAGGCGCCAACCTGAACATCACAAACAAAAACAGCTGGAATGCTGCCGATATAGCCAAAGCCAGAAAACATCGCAAAGTAGAATCCCTGCTTGCCAGCAACGGCGTTCAGATAACACAAATCAAAACGGACCATGCGGCGGTTCCCCTGCATACGCTGCAGGCAGCCGGCATTTCCGGTGTAGATCAACAGCAAAACCCGTTTGCCGGTTGGCCTCCCCTGATCGTGGCGAGTTGGAGGAACCAGGAAGATGCTGTGCGAAGATTGATAAGCAATGGGGCGGATATAGAGGCACGAGATCCAGACCTGATGACGGCACTGATCCGTGCCAGCATCAAGGGACATGACAGGATAGCCCGGCTATTGCTTGCCGCAGGAGCCAACCCCAACAACACCGACAGGGAGGGCAATAGCGCATTGCTTTGGGCGGCCAGGAATGGGCACAGGAAGTTGACCTGCCTGCTCCTCGAATATCATGCCGCAGCCAATATCATGAACGCAGACCACGAAAATGCATTACTTGTCGCCCTGAAAGAACAGCACCCGGAAATTTCTGATTTGCTGTTAAATAACAAAGCCGATGTAACAACAAAGGACAGACACAAAGAAACAGTTTTGATGCTGGCCTCGAAACTGGGCAATAAGCCATTGTTGTACAAGATACTGCAACAGGACAGCCAATTGAATGCAACCGACTGGTCCGGCAAAACGGCCCTTTGGCACGCCGTCGCCGCCAACCAGCATGCAATCGTCAACTTGCTCATCGAGAAGGGTGCGGACCTGGAAATACCGGACAAACAAGGTTTCACCCCCGTGGCGCTTGCCGCATTGAAAGGCTACGATATAATCCTGGCCGACCTCCTGAATCACGGCGCCAACATCGACATAACAACGAAAAACGGCAGCACGGCACTGATGCTTGCCGCTAGAAACGGGCGCCTAAAGGCGGCCAGACGTCTGATACAAGGCGGCCTGTATATCGATAAAAAAAACAACCATGGTGACACAGCATTATTGATTGCAAGCCGGCACGGTCACCTGGATTTCGTCAAGCTATTACTCGATCATGACGCCGATGCAAATATTCGTAACAAAAATAAAGAAAATGCCCGACAATCAGCAAAATCCAACCACCACGAGGATATACTGAATTTACTCGAACAGGTTGCGCCTGCCAGCAAATGGCTGGAAAAGTTGTACTAAAAACATCTTCTAAATCGGCTGAAACATTTCCGGTTATGCTTGGGCGGCGCTGATAATCCCCATTCACCTCATGTATACTCTCCGCACCCGCCCTGATGTAGTAGACAGCGGCAGAGGAAAAGGAAACGACCACTCAGGGGATAATTTCCACTCTGGCAAACTTACGCTTGCCCACCTGGTAGACATGCTGGCTGTTGACCGGAATCACCAGTTTGTTGTCACTGATTTTTTCTCCATCGATCTTCACCGCTCCTTGTTTGATCATGCGGTTTGCCTCCGAAGTACTGGCGGTCAGCCCCGCATCTTTCAACAGGTTGGCAATCGCATAACCATCACCATTGCCGGACAGGGTTTTTTCCTCGATGTCATCCGGCATGGCGCCGCGCTTGAACCTGGCCTCGAAGTTTTCCAGCGCTTTCTGCGCCGCATTGCCATCATGAAAGCGCGCCACGATCTCCATTGCCAGTCTGACCTTGTAATCCCGTGGATTCGCCCCCTGATCACAAGCCACCTTCCAGCCGGCAATTTCTTTCATCGGGGAAAAACTCAGCAGTTCGAAATAGCGCCACATCAGATCGTCGGAAATCGACATGATTTTTCCGAACATATCCTCGGCCGGATCGGCAATCCCTATATAGTTGTTCAGGGATTTGGACATTTTCTGCACACCATCCAATCCTTCCAGAATTGGCATGGTGATGACGACCTGCGGTTTTTGTCCATAGATCTCCTGCAACTGCCGCCCGACCAGCAGATTGAATTTCTGGTCTGTACCGCCCAATTCGACATCCGCCTTCATCGCTACAGAATCATAGCCCTGAATCAAAGGATACAGGAATTCATGAATGGCGATCGGCTGACCACTCTTGTATCTTTTGCTGAAATCATCACGTTCCAGCATTCTGGCAACAGTATGTTTTGCCGCCAGCTGAATCAATTCCGCCGGTGACATGGCATTCATCCAGCTCGAATTGAACATCACCAGGGTTTTTTCAGGGTCCAGAATCTTGAAAATCTGCTGCTCATAGGTCTTGGCATTCTCGATGATTTCATCCCTGGTCAAAGGTTTGCGTGTCACGTTTTTCCCGGTCGGATCACCGATCATGCCGGTGAAATCGCCGATCAGAAACAAGACTTCATGACCAAAATCCTGAAACTGCTTGAGCTTGTTGATCAACACCGTATGCCCCAAATGCAGATCCGGCGCGGTTGGATCGAAACCCGCCTTGATTCGCAGCACCCGCCCCTCCCGCAGCTTCTCGACCAATTCACTCTCCAGCAAAATCTCATCCGCCCCCCGGCAGAGCTGTGCCAACACATCTTCCCGCAACATATTTTTTCCAGATTTCATATACTTATCAGAATGCTTGAATAAAAATTATGAACAAATACTCAGAATAGACTCGAAGTTAAGTTATACTTAAGTCACGAATGTTAAAAATTCACCATGAATCCCAGTCTTTCTCT
>JAJRWJ010000287.1 GCA_024276805.1 Gammaproteobacteria bacterium | reverse complement strand
TATGGCCCGAAAGAATACCTGAATAAAATGCTGCTCAATTCCACCAATGTCGTTTTTAAAACGGAATACTGCGGCATCAAGGTGGACCTGCCTGGAGTAAAATTGACCAAATCCCGACATGTGGGGCAAACAGCTTTCTCCATGCCGCTGCCAAAACAGCTGATCTGGCGGCAACGGCGAGGCTATTATCGGGTCAAATCCCCGCTCTCCTGCTCAGCCCATTGCCAGCTGACTTTCAGCGAGGACCTGCACGTCGATCTGAAACTGTACGATATCAGCCTCTCTGGACTGTCCCTGCTCAATGAGGAAAAAGCCATTTCCAACCAGCTGATACCGACGGCACGATTTGAAAACTGCCGCCTGATCCTTCCCGAAGCCGGGGAAGGCTCGGTTTCCTTCATCATCCGCAACAAACATCCCGCCAACCCTGATAAACCGGACCATGTACAGCGTCTGGGCTGTGAATTTACGGCACTGGAAGCCTCATTCGAGTCAACGATACAGCGCTACATGCAACGTATCGAGCTGCAGAACCGAAAAAAATCCTAGGCATTTTTACAGAACGGCCATCCGCAACAAAGAACCATTTGCAGTCTGAATCCTATAAACCATTCCAACGGCGGGGAAAATGGATGCTGTACAAGTACAGCACGCATCTGCTGGTTACCACCTGAACCTGAGTGATTTTGCGATAGCGTAATGGTCCTGCGCCACGCCTGTTCTGATATATTCGATTTGGGTCACACGCTCCCAGCCTGCATGGCTGTGGTGATAGCGTCGGCTTACGTGCCGGTTATGCTTCAAACGGTATATTTTTTCGCTGATGCGGTCCAGACGACGATGCAAACGACGCAGATCCCGCTCACACAGATAACCGTCGTACCCCAGGCGTCTTTCCAGCCTGACGATACGTTTTTGCGCATGCCGCAACTTGCGGACTTCCGCTGCCGTCAAAGAGCCCTGCCTGATTCCAGCATCGATTCTGTGTTGCTGTCTGTCCAGCCTGCGCTCGATACTGTCATCATATTCTGGATATCTGGTATCATAGTAGTCATCTGTATCGACATACTCCCCTCTGTGAGCATGGGCAAGGGGCATGCACAGCACAGCCATGACAACGATGATAATCTGATTCAACCGTAACATAACAACCTCCTGCATGATGAGTTAGTGTCACTGATACGATAACACCCGCAAATGAACTAAAACTGAACCATCCCGGCCGATACGCATTGCACATCGAGGAATCCCCCAGCTTTTTCCGCGCGCCTACCCATGAAGCCGCGATCTACACCGTTTCCCAACTGAACCGGGAAGCCCGGGAGCTGCTCAACGAACATTTTTTCACGGTCCGGGTTGAAGGGGAAATATCCAATCTCAGCACGCCGTCATCGGGGCATATCTACTTTTCCCTGAAGGATGCCAACGCCCAGGTGCGCTGCGCAATGTTCCGCACCCAGAAACGACGCCTGACATGCACACCGAAAAACGGTGACCAAGTCATCGTCGACGCGCAGGTCAGCCTGTACGAAGCCCGTGGTGACTACCAGCTGATCGTGGCAAAATTACAGCCCGCCGGCGCCGGCGAACTGCGCCGGGCTTTTGAAGCACTGAAGGCGAAACTTGCCGGCGAAGGGCTGTTCGCTGCGGAAGCCAAACAGCCCCTGCCGAACCTGCCTGCAGCGATCGGCGTGATCAGCTCTCCCAGCGGTGCTGCCGTCAGGGATATCCTGACTGTTCTGAAACGCCGCTTCCCGGCCGTGCCGGTCATACTCTATGGGACCTCCGTACAGGGCGCCGGCGCCAAACAGGAAATCGTCCGGGCCCTGCAGATCGCCAACCGGCGCAGGGAATGCGAGGTCGTCATCCTGGCCAGGGGCGGGGGGTCTCTGGAAGATCTCTGGCCCTTCAATGAAGAAATCGTCGCCCGGGCCATCCATGCCAGTGACCTGCCGGTCATCACCGGAATCGGTCACGAGATCGATTTCAGCATCGCCGATTTTGTCGCCGACCTGCGCGCACCCACACCTTCGGCAGCAGCCGAAGCGGCCACCCCGGACAGTCAGGAATGGCTGGGGAAATTTCACTATTATGAATCGCGCATCACCCAGCTGCAGCAAAGACAGCTGCAGCGCCAGCAACAACAGCTAGACTGGTTGACGAAACGCCTGCTGTTGCAACATCCCCGCAGGCAGCTGGCAAGTAAAAGCCAGCGCCTGGATGACCTGGAACTGCGCCTCGATCAGGCCTGGCAGAGAAAAGTGAGCCTGTGCAACCATGAACTGGCCGGGCAAAGCGCCCGGCTTTGGCAGTTTTCACCCGCCGAAAAGATCAAGGCCCATCAATTTCAACAGCGCAATCTTGGCCAACGTTTACGCACAGCCATGCGGCACAGTCTGGAAAAGTGCTCGCAGCGCCTGGTCAGAAACAGCCAGACACTACATGCGATCAGCCCGCTGGCCACGCTTGATCGCGGCTATGCCCTGGTGACCCGGCCAAGCGACAATACAGTGATCCATTCGGCCACCCAGCTGAAAACAGGGGATATCGTCAACACCCGCCTGGCCAAGGGCCAATTCACCAGTCAAGTACAGGAAATAGAAGATGCTTAAGAGAATACTCATGTTATGCCTGCTGTGTTTCTCCTGCAGCGCCTGGCCT
>JAJRWJ010000286.1 GCA_024276805.1 Gammaproteobacteria bacterium | reverse complement strand
TTCAGCGTGGCGCTCTGTCCGATGAACATGCACAAATCAGTGCGCCTCCGGGAAGCCGCCGAAAAGCTCTATCGGGAGCTGTCCGCGGCGGGTATCGATGTCCTGTTCGATGACCGCAAGGTCCGACCCGGCTTCATGTTTGCCGATATGGAACTGATCGGCATACCGCATCGCATCGTCATCGGTGATCGCAGCCTGGATTCCGGCAATGTCGAATACCGTGCCCGGATGGCTCAGGAAAATCAGGAAATTCCACTGCACGAGATCGTCGCTTTTGTGAAAACCAAGTTGTCTTGAAGCCGCTTGCCATCAAGCATGAGAGGCGCCAGATAATCAACTGAAACACGGGCCGGCCATTTTCCCCGGCCTTGCATCAGGTCTGGGAGACTGGCGGCCAACCTATGCTTCTGGAATTATGTTCTGGTTTTTTTGGAAATATAGGTCTTGCCATCGATGACCAGATTGGTGATGGCGCCATTGGAACGGGTAAACGTACATTCAGCGTTTTTGAAGCCCTCTTTGTTGTCTTTCCAGATCAGCGTCAGGTAGTTGCTTTTATCGGTTTTGGTTTCTGTGGGAAAGTACACGTTGGCGCCGGTATGCTTCTTGATCTCCGCCTTGCAGCGCATGGTCGTGATTCTGGACAATGTCGCAAAACCGGTGACGAACGACTCATTTTTCTTTTCTTCTTCAGATTTTTCGGAAGTGCCAACGATCAAAAAACCGATCAGAAAGAAGCCGACAACGGCGAGTATTCCTTTCGTTGTATTTGACATGGTGATGCCCCTTTTTTTGTAATTAGTAAGAGTCTGTAAAACAGCCAATGCGATTGGCTGTTTCATGCATAAGCAATGACTGGTGGCCATTGCTTATGCCGATACATCCTTGTGCCGGATTAGTTTCCCGTCATTAACAGACGGAAACTGGTTAGAGTCTATAAACACCCATCCATGGGGTGTTTATAGATATAAAACAGCAAATGCGATTTGCTGTTTTATTCATAATCAATGGCTTGTGGCCATTGCTTATGCCGGCACATCCCTGTGCCGGATTAGTGCAGCACCTGTTTTCCATGATTGTGTAATGGCCTGGTAAATAATCGAATTAAAATATACCTGCAAAGGGCATTAAGTGTCATAACAAAAACAGGTGCTGCATTAGTTCCCGTCATTAATAGACGGGAACTAGTTAGAGTCTATAAACACCCATCCATGGGATGTTTATAGAAATAAAACAGCAAATGCGATTGGCTGTTTTATTCATAATCAATGGCTTGTGGCCATTGCTTATGCCGGCACTTCCCTGTGCCGAATTAGTTCCCGTCATTAATAGACGGAAACTAATTATCAAGAATAGTCTGCTTGGCTGCAGCATGGACCTCAAAACAAATTGGCGGGCAAGCGACTGCATGGAATTCTAAGTCAACACGAAAGCCTTGTCATCCTTTTTTCACCACAACATAAAAACCCAAGACATGTCTCAAAGACGCTGTCTGACCGCTTCATAGAGCAGTACTCCGGCCGCCACGGACAGATTCAGGCTTTGCACCTGCCCCTGCATCGGCAATCTGACCAGCAAATCACAGTGCTCCCGGATCAAACGCCGCATGCCTTTGCCTTCGGCGCCCACCACCAGCGCCAGCGGCACGTTCATATCGACCTGATACAGGGTCTGATCGGCTTCGCCGGCACTCCCGACAACCCAGATATTCTGTTCTTTCAACCAGCGCAGTGTTCTGGCCAGGTTGGTTACCTGATAGACCGGCACCGATTCAGCTGCACCACTGGCAACCTTGCAGACTACCGGGGTGATGCCCACCGCCTGGTCCTTGGGGATGATCAGTCCATCTACGCCAGTGGCATCGGCGGTTCTGAGACAGGCGCCCAGATTGTGGGGATCCTGCACATGATCCAGGATCAAAAACAATGCCGTCTGGCGCATTGCGCCGACGGCCTTTTTCAAGGCCTGCTCATTCAGAACCTGGGGCATTTGCGCCTCGATGACGATACCCTGATGATTCTGTCCGGCAGCCAGACGTTGCAGCGTCTTCCGATCGGTCATCTGCGGTTGTATATGCAACGCCGCCATGGCCTCGATGATGCCGTTCAGCCGCTGGTCACGCCGCTGAACATCGACCCAGACCCTGACGATTCTTTCCGGCGAATATTCCAGCACGGCCTGCGCGGCATGCAGGCCAAAAATCTTGATGGCGCTCATCAACGTCGTCTTTTCCTGGAACGTCTCTTGCCCGGGCGCTTCTGCAGAAGAGCAAAATCGATTTTCTTCTCATCCAGATTGACGCCGGCCACGGTAACCTGCACCGTGTCACCCAAGCGGTAGCGGATACCTGTCCGTTCGCCATTCAACTGGTGACTGACCGGGTCGAAGTGGAAGAAATCCTCTCCCAGCGTGGAAATATGCACCAGGCCCTCGACAAAAATATCGCTCAGATTGACAAACAGGCCAAACGACGTCACCGAGGAAATGACACCGCTGAATTCCTCGCCGATCTTGTCCTGCATGTACTCACATTTCAGCCAGGTGACCACATCCCGGGTCGCTTCGTCGGCGCGCCGCTCATTGGCCGAGCAGTGTTCCCCCAACAGCACCATGTCGGAATCGCTGTAGATGAAACTTTCCACCGGCTTGCCCCGCAGGCAGTGCCGGATCGCCCGGTGCACCAACAAATCGGGATAGCGCCGGATTGGCGACGTGAAATGTGCATAGGCATCCAGTGCCAGACCAAAATGCCCTTTCTTTTCCGGACTGTACACAGCCTGGGACAACGACCTGAGCAGTACGGTCTGAATCAGCTGGCTGTCCGGCCGGCCCGTGACCGACTTCACCAGCTGCATGTAATCATGGGGTTCAGGCGTTGCGCCGCCACCCAACTGCAGTCCCAGTTCGCCGAGAAAGGTTCTCAGATCCAGGATTTTCTCTTTGCTGGGGCCTTCATGGACACGCAGCAACGTGGGTATCTTCCGGCGTTTCAGAAAATGCGCGGCAGCGCTGTTGGCGGCAATCATGAATTCCTCGATCAGGCGATGTGCGTCATTGCGCACCACCGGTACGATCTGTTCGATCTTGCGTTGTTCACCAAACATGATGCGTGTTTCCTGACTGTCGAAATCCATCGCTCCGCGACGTTCCCGCGCTTCGTGCATCACCTTGTACAGGGCATGCAGCTCCTGCAGGTGCGGAAGCAGTCTGGCATATTTTTTCTGCAGCTTTTTATTGCCGTCAAGCAGCATTTTGGCAACTTCCGTATAGGTCAGGCGGGCATGGGAGCGCATCACACCTTCAAAAAATCGCGAGCGAAACGGCTTGCCATCATGATTGATATACAGCTCACAGACCATGCACAGACGGTCGACTTCAGGATTCAGCGAACACAGGCCATTGGAAAGAATTTCCGGCAGCATCGGTATCACCTGTGAGGGAAAATACACCGACGTGGCGCGGTTATGCGCTTCCCGGTCCAGAGGTTTGTCTGGCAGGACATAATGGGAAACATCGGCAATGGCCACCAGCAGCTTCCAGCCCTTGCTGGTTTTCTGGCAATACACGGCATCGTCGAAATCCCGGGCATCTTCGCCATCGATGGTTACCAAAGGCAGCGAGCGCAGATCCTTGCGATTCTGCTTCGCGGCTTCCGGCACCTGTTCCTGAAAAGACTCGATTTCCTGCAAGACCTCTTCTGGCCATTGGTGCGGCAACTCATAGGAGCGAATCGCCACCTCGATTTCCATGCCGGGCGCCATATGTTCGCCCAGTAACTCGATAATCCGGCCAATGGGTTGATTTCTCTGGGTAGGCTGCTCGATGATTTGGGCAACCACGATCTGGCCATTTTTAGCGCCTCCGGCCTGATCCTGGGGAATCAGGATATCATGGGCGATACGGTTGTTGTCAGGCACGACAAACGCCACGCCCTTCTCCCGATAGAAGCGTCCCACGACACGTTGTGTATTGCGCTCCAGAACCTCCACGACCGTGGCTTCGCGCCGGCCTCTTCGGTCGATGCCATCGATACTGACCACCACCCGGTCGTTATGCATCAGCCCCCGCATCTGCCGTGGCAGCAGAAACAGATCGTCGGAGCCATCATCGGGTTTGACGAAACCAAAGCCGTCCGGGTGGCCGATCACGCGTCCGGCAAGCAAATCCTGACTGTTGATCAGACAGTAACATTGATTACGGTTGAACAGCAGCTGCCCGTCCCTCTCCATTGCCCTGAGCCTGCGCCGTAAAGCTTCCAGTGACTCTTCATCCTCCAGGCCGAAGGCCTTGGCGATCTGCTTGCGCCGCAAAGGCCGGCCGGCCTCTTCGATGAGCTGTAGAATCAATTCCCGGCTGGGAATGGGCTTGCCATATTTCTCGGCTTCACGCGAGGCGTGGGGGTCATTGACTGCAGTAAAATCAAGATCGGATTTCTTTGCCATAAATAATCATTGTTCCGTTAACTTAAAAAATATTTACGCACAATGATACTCCACTTGCCTGCTGGCGACCAATGCCTGCTGACAGAGTCCCGACAGAAAAGCAATTTTGCAGTCCACGCAGCAGAAAAAATAAATTCAGAGTGGCGATTGACAACGTTTTCCATTTTCCGTATAGT
>JAJRWJ010000285.1 GCA_024276805.1 Gammaproteobacteria bacterium | reverse complement strand
TCAGCACCTTGCCAAACAAAGGGGCATCAGCGCCGATTACCGGCTGAAAGCGCTTCAGCGACTCGTCGTAGCGATAACTGATATCCTTGTTGATGATGCTGTAAGGAGGGACTCGACTGCTGCCGGCTGAAATCTGGCGCATGGAATCGAATGTCAAAAAAATCAACAGTACAAATGAACCGGCCGTTACCCAGACAGCCATTTTTTTCCAGAAGGTTTCCGAAACCCAGGCAGGGGATTGAGAACTCATAGCAATTGACTCCTGTAAGCTGATGCGACACCTGATCTTATATTGAGAAACATGTTTGAATAAATTTGCAAGCAATACAATTGCTTATAAACACTCTGTTTCATCATAAGGAAAACAGGTACGGCACAGGGAAAGAAAGAACTTTAATGCGGTACTTCATCATCATGCGTCGCCACACATAGCCGCCAGATCAGACGCGGCATCCACCAATAGCCCAGAACCATCAGCACGGCAATGATGCGCCAGTATCCAGTCAGATTCATGACATCGACGAACACCACCACACAGACCAGCAGCAGTATATATACCAGCATCGCCCACACACGCAATGCTTTTTTTCCGCTCATCTGCGCCCAGGCAAACAGCGCGACATACAAAACCGCGACCAGTATGATCATCGCGGCGGTAAAAAAACTGAGAAAAAAATCAGCCAGCGCGACGGGTTCGATCATGATTTCACCTGTCTTGCCGTGCCGCATCCCGGCGACCATGCTCTGGCATTGTACAATCTGTTACAATTATCCATTTTAACAATCGTAGAGTATTAGTGTTGAACAGCTATCCAGAAAAAACCTGTGACATCGACCGCCTGCTTCGTCATCCCAAACTGGTCGCAGCAGCCAGGGCCGGTAAAAAAACCCAGCAGCGCCGTGACGGTATCTATGCCTATCCGGGTGAAACCTTCACCCTGGAGGGCGTCCATTTCACGGTCACGGCGCTGGAGCGGCAGAGCCTCGGCGATATGACCGAAGCCGATGCCATCGCTGAAGGCTATCCCAGCCTGGATGCCTACCGGGAGCTGATCCTGAAAATGCACAAAGGCATGACCTGGGACGACAGCAGCCTGGTCTGGGTACATCACTTTGAAATCACTCCGGGACAATAACAACGTTCAGACCACAGGTCGGGTCAGTACAGCGCAACCCGACCAAGGTCAAACTAATGCTGGCACCCCGGCCCATGTACATGGCCATGCTCGAGCTCCTCGGCGGTGGCATCCCGCACATCGGCAATTTCCACGGCGAAGGTCAAGGTCTCGCCCGCCAGTGGATGATTGCCATCGATGGTAACCTGGTCATCCTCGACCTTGGTGACTGAAACCAATACCGGCCCGGTATTGCCATCGGCCTGGAAGCGCATGCCCGGCTCGATATCGTCGATGCCCTGGAACATCTTGCGCGGTACTGTCTGAACCATGCTTTCCACCCGTTCACCATAGGCATCCACTGGTGCGATGGTCACATTCACCTGATCACCGGACTGCTTGTCGGTCAAGGCCTTTTCCAGACCGGGAATGATATTGCCGGCGCCATGCAGATACACGAGAGGCTGTTCGGCATCGGCCTGATCGAGCACCGTCCCGCTGTCGTCGGTGAGTGTATAATGGATGGTGACCACCCTGTTGACTGTTACTTGCATAAACAACTCTTGAATTTAATAAAAAAACCTTCATCTTATCCGGTTGCATGAAATTTGTCGCTAATTTTTGCTGTCGATGGCCTTTTTCATTCACCTGGATGACACCCCGCATTTTATCCCGGCGCAAACAATTCTACTTTGTCAGATTACATCATCCCTTTTTTCAAAGATCGTCATTCCGGCATGGAGTGCCGGAATCCAGGTTCCAGGGATGGCTTGAAACATGTCGTCCATGGCGCTCGATGCCCGCTTCCCGGCGAGCATGACGAGTTTGCGAAGAATCTGACAAAGTAGAAATAAATAGATGGACTAAAAAAACCGACCGGTTTAGAATTACAGCCACGCGCCCGTAGCTCAGCTGGATAGAGCGCAGCCCTCCGGAGGCTGAGGCCAGAGGTTCGAATCCTCTCGGGCGCGCCATTTGCAAAATGACAATAGCATCTCCAGGATTGCTGTTCATCCTGCAAACGCCCAGTCAGTACGTTAATCCATTACACACTGTCTAACGCATGTAATCGCCTGCGCCGGTATAGAGCCGTGCAATCACTACTGGAGAAGCTCCTGCGGATACTGCTGCGCCGGGTAGTTAGCGTTGTTTGAAAAGGATCGGCCAGTTTTTTACCCCCTGATAAAAAACCTTTTTGTACAAACAGTTGAGAGAAACAATGACACTTTGCCGACAGAGTTTTCCACAGTTTCTGGGGATAACTGGAGACGCCAGGCAGGCTGCTTTATACTCTCCGCATGTGAATTTTTAACATTTCGCTGCGCCTGCCTGGCGGCAGACAGGTCATTTTTTGTCGAGGGCAAGGCGAAAAAACACCGCTGTAGCAATCTACCAAGGTTTCTCAGCGCCGACAGCGGCAAAAAAGAGTCATATTATGGCGCTAATGTGAGGTGCGGAGAGTATATTGTGCGCCAATCCCGTGAAGCCTTCTAAATTCTGACGAAATAGGGCAGTGCCATCAGCAAGGCAGCTGTGGTAATCAACAGTGGAAGCGATGCGACGAAGTAGGGAAAGACCATCAATGCCAGCCCACAAAACAAAGGCGACAAGCGCTGCTGCCTTTTCCCGTAGATGAAAAAGCCCAGACCAATCGAGCTGAATACCACGCCCCACAATAACAATGCCGTACTTGCCATATCGATTCCCGGTTTTCAATGAAAGAGCTGGCTTGATCCAGGCTCTCCGTCAATTGTAGTCCAGCACTGCCGATTTTTTTGGTTTTACGGCTGTGGCGCGCCATATTCACTGCATCGATGCG
>JAJRWJ010000284.1 GCA_024276805.1 Gammaproteobacteria bacterium | reverse complement strand
GAAATCGGCCACGACATCGCCCACAGTCAATACCACAAACACAGCTCCTACGTGATCGAGAATGCCGACATGGCGGGATTTTCCCGGCAGGATCAAATCATCCTGTCGACCATTATCCGTCTGCATCGTCGAAAATTTTCCACGAAACTGTTCAATGCCCTGCCCTCTCCGTGGAATCAGCATGCCATTATCCTGGCAATTCTGCTGCGTCTGGCTGTACTCCTGCATCGCAACCGCCATGACGATGAATTACCTGGATTCGTTATCACCATACAGAACAAAACCATACAACTAAAATTCCCGCCAGACTGGCTGTTGAAATCGCCCCTGACCAATGCCGACCTGCAACAGGAAGCGAATTATCTTGAATCCGCAGGCTATACGCTGGATTTTGTCTGACCCTGTACATGCTGGCTCCCTTGCGCTTATTGTTGCTTTGCCTGGCAGTCCCGCCGGTACTGATCGCCGCATTGTTTTATTACGTCTGCGATGATCGCCCCCTGATTCATCGTAAATGGTCGCCCGACTATCAGGATGTACAGAGAGCCAAACAGATTTTCCAGGAAAACCTTGCTCTGGACAGCGCCGTCAGAACTCTGAAACTCACTGAAAAAGACCTGAACGTCGCCACCAATTACCTGCTTTCGCGGCATTTCAACAGCGCCGCAGCAGTACACATGAATCCGTCGGGCTTACAGTTTGTCATCACCCTGGGTCTGAAAAGCAATCCCTTCGGTGATTATTTGAACATCCGCTTTGACCTGAAGCAGCACCGGAATACGCTGAAAGCCAGCAACCTCAGGATCGGCAGCATGGAGATAGCCGATGAATTTTCCGATTTCGTCCTGGACAGCGTCATTCACCTGACGCCGCTGAAGGAATATTACTTCCTGGCAGGTGATCACATCGACAAGGTGCAACTGAAGGACAGACAACTGCATATCACCTACCAGCTGACCCAGGAGCAATTTACCCGCCTGAGCAACCTGCTGGCCTTGAACATCGATCACGATGCCTTGTCTGTCTATCAGCAAAAGCTCGCCGAGGTCGTTGCCAAACATGACCGTCACTGGCGCCTGTCTCTGGCGCAGTTGCTGCAACCGCTGTTTCAACTTGCTTATCAGCGCTCCTCACTGGACGATGCCATCAAGGCCAACAAGCACGTCATTTTCACCGTCAATGCCTATGTCAACCACACCGAAACGCAGAAATTTCTACCCGGCGCAGTGGCTGCGGATACAGACAGACTGGCGGTTTTTTTATATAGACGCAATGATATGGCCAAACATTTCATCGCTTCCGCGGCGCTCTCGGCATCGGGAAGCGGCCATCTGGCGCAACAGCTTGGTCAGCAGAAGGAATTGACCGACGCCCGGCACGGCAGTGGTTTCAGCTTCATCGACCTGGCCGCAGACCGCGCCGGCAGGTACTTTGGTGAAATGGCGACAGCCTCACCGCGAAGCGCCAGAAAGATACAAAAGAAAATGGCCAATATAAAGGATTATCGCGCCTTTATGCCCGACGTGACGGATCTACCGGAAAATCTCAGCGGGCAGCAATTCGAAGCACGCTTCCGCAACACCGACAGCCCTGTCTACCGGCAGATAATCAAACGCATCGACAACAGAATAGCAGCCTGCCGGATTTACCGGTAAACATAAAAAAGGGGAGTCATCACTCCCCTTTCCAGACTGACTTATACTCTTCGCATGTGGATTTTTAGCATTTTGGTGGGCTATTTTTTGTTGAGGGCAAGGTGAAAAAACGCCGCTGTAGCAATCTACAGCAAGTTTTTTCAACGCAGCCATCGGCAAAAAAGAGTCTGCTGAGGTGCTTAAAATTCATGTGCGGAGAGTATATATTTCACCGCACGTACTCTGTCCGGCTGTCGCCGCGATGCTCAATTATCGCGGCGACACTGTGCTCCTCAATTGAAGGTCTTTCCCGGTGTTGGCGGCAGCGACGGCATTGGCTGCTTCGGAAAAGGTCCGGTCAAGGCATTGAGAAACGCGACGATATCGTCGATCTCCTGCCGGGTCAGATCCTTGCCCAATTGCAGCTTGCCCATTACCTTCACTGCGGTAGGCAGATCCTTGACGGCGCCATTGTGAAAATACGGCGCGGTCAAGGCGATGTTGCGCAGGGTCGGCACTTTCCAGAGATGCTTGTCGGCACTGTCTTTGGTCGCCTCATAACGTCCCAGGTCTTTGCTGAAATGATATTTTGCCTCAAAGTAGCCATTCTTCATCATGGGAAATTTCATGAACGTCCCCGGGCCATTGAAAGCCGGCCCACTGTGGCAACCCGAACAGCCCAGTGCTTCGAATTGTTTCATGCCACTGACCTGCTGGGCGGTCAACGCCGATTTGTCGCCCTTGACGTACTTGTCATAGGCGCTGTCTGGCGTAATCAACGTCCTTTCATAGGCGGCGATCGCTTTGGTCGCATTGTCTTTGCTGATGGAGTTGGCGCCAAAAGCCTCGTTGAACAGTTGCTGATAGCCTTCGATCGATTTCAGTCTGGCGACCACATCATCCCAGCTTTTCATGCCCATTTCGATCGGATTGGTCACGGGACCTGCAGCCTGTTCTTCCAGGCTGGCCGCCCGGCCATCCCAGAATTGTACTTCATTGAAAGCGGAATTCCAGACAGTCGGGGCGCTGCGGCCACCAGTCTGGCCGTTGACTCCCATGGCGACCGGTCTGTTGTCTTCCCCGCCCAGCATGACGTTATGGCATGAGGCACAGGATACCGTACCCGTCGATGACAATCTCGGGTCATGATACAGCTTTCTGCCCAGTTCGACCTTTGCCGCAGTCGTTGGGTTGTCAGACGGCGCCGGCGCCTTGTCAGGCAGAGCCTGCCAGTCGGCAGCCGAGGAAACTGTAGCCAGACCCGCCAATGTCAGCACAGAAACCAGCGAACGAATTTTTAACATAACATCCTCCAATTCTATTAGTAGTGGTACTTTATTTCGTCGGGTCGTTTGCAGTCGACCTCTTTTTTCATGTGCAACAATCTTTACCAATACACAAAGCAATGCGTTCAGCTCCCCCGATTTTTTCAATTTAAAAATCAGCCGAACGGCTAAATTGTAAGATATGCCACTGACAAGGTAAAATAAAATCGTCAAACGCCGGGCTAGTGGGAATATAATCCGGACAATAAGCTCGCATTGGCAAGATTTGCCAGACCTGTTCCGGCACGGATTATGGATGCCTGCAGTCCGGAATTGTTTCAGACTTCTCATCCATCGTGTTGAATACCGGCAACTTCCAGAATAACTGCCGGCAGGAAAATGTACCAACAAGTAATTTCCCAAAATTTTGCACGCCAACGGATAAAGCGTTCAGTTTTGTCGCTGCCAGTCCGGCAGAAATTGCCGTAATATACTCTTCGCATGCGGAGAGTATATACCTTTCAGATAGCCGCGAACTCCCTTCCGGGATAAGCTCCTGCTTTTAGTGACGCAGGGGCGTCACAAACTGCACTCCCACGCGGCGCATGGGAACGAGGTCAGAACACTTACGGCATGAAGAACTTGCTGGTTGCTGTACTAGATCAATACCCAGATGGCAAAACAGGAAAAAACCAGCGTGGATGTCGCCAGCGCTTTTATTTTCTGCAGCAAAGAAAGCGTCATCCAGTTTTGCGCGATCCGCAGCTTGAATCTGTCCCAACGCGACTGCAAATTCCTCTGCAGTTTGCGTAATAACCCGGGCAGCATCCTGGCAATTATAAACAAGACACAGAAAGCCAGGAAAAACAGGAAATTGGCGGCTATAATCTCTGAATCATGCTGATTGGTAGCAAAAACAAAAGCAACGGCCAGCTCAATTGAGTACTCGATTCCATCCAATATGAAATTGGCGCCATGCTCCAGAAAATCGATTACATCGTCGTACATCAAAAGCAGCATCACGACGACGGCAATTTTCATATACAAGGCGCGAATCATGAAAAGACGGCGCTTGATTTGTTCAGTCATTGTGCTTACCCCACTGAAAATGATATGCCGGTAGCATCAGTGTAGTTCATCAGCATGCCATGACCGCAATGATCCAGAGAAATTGCCTAGTACTTCATAGTTTTAGCCATTGCCTTCATGTTTTTTCAGCAATACCCGACAGAAACCGGGAATCGTTTCTTGTTCACAACCTGTACCGGAGCGCTACAATGGAACGGCATCATCAATGGCCGCAAGACCATTGTATAAGCAACTGCAATGGCCGTTAAAATCAACATATCTTGCAAAAAAAATCAGCATGGGATATGTTTGCCAATAACAAATTGGCATGTGGCGTTGAAACTCTCATCCATCGATGGTAGGGGACCCATTGTCAACTCAGCCCTCATGCAGGAACGAACCAGTACGAGTCAGATGCAATTTCAATACAAGAATTCATTCGGTCTGACAGTCACTGCCGATATCCGCACCGCTACCCTGGAACAAATCAACGCCGCCATCGATCCTGCGTCGCTACCCCACGCAACCCGCCTGGCATTCTTCCAAAGAAAGAACAAGCTGCAGACCCGTGAGCGAGTGAATATTGTCAAATACCATCGCGACCGGCTGCGCAGGATCATACAGGAATTAAAGGGCCGGGCGGCGGATGATGCGGTTTTTCAAGAACTCCGTGCAACGGCCAACCACTTGCAGCACGTTCTGGAACAATATCTGGACTTGGCCAAGGAGAAAAATGGAGCGAAGGATTTCAGCGAACAGAAACTCGTTATGGCTCTGCAACCCTCTCTTGCTATACTGAAGACCAACCTGGGTCCGGTCGATCTTGAACTGGGCGCGGATGACGAATGGAAGGCGCAGGTTGGCAAAATCCGGATGCAGGTTGGCGACGTACTCTCACAGGCGGAGGCAGGAATTCGGGCTTACGTTACCGGCGCCTGCATCAAATATCGCGGCAGTCTGGCCACCGGTTGGCGAAACGCCCAGAAATCCACTGCCGGGACAGCAAACCGGATGAATGTCTGCAAGTTCGATGTCGACGCCTTCGTGGAGATCCCTGATGTAACATGGAATAACTGGGCCGATCTCGAGATCGTGACCGAACGGGAACGCAAGGGGAAGCACGATTTAGGCGAATTGATCATTCGGACCGAGGCCTTGCTCAAGCCGATCAATGCGTCTATCGGCAAAGACGAGATCGAACAGCAGACCTGGAAGGATTATCCGGTCAGGGACACATCGGAACGGAGCGAGCGGAGAGCCGCGTTAGTCGAAGAGCGTCTGAAACATCTCCGGAAACAGCAGGCGCCGCTGGCGCGAATCCTGAATCAGCTCCGGGGCATCCAGAAAGTGGAGGAACAGCTTCGAAACGCCATGGCATCCGTTCCTGGTTACAAAAAAGTACGGGGCGAGCCCGACTTCAGTTTTGTCTTGCAAACCGACCGCAAGTCCGCACGCGAAATTCAATCCGGTAATCTCTATCCTTTGGAGGAAATAGAAAAGGCCGGTTTACCGCTCACCGAGGCAAACCTCAGCATCGAGTTCGAGGCCGGGACCGTCAAGGTCAAGATGCCGGAACAACACATGACGATGTCCCGACCAGTGACGGAATCGACCTATCCTGAAACCGCCATTCCCGAACCGCATACGGTTTCGCGCCCCACTGTCGCCATGATGTTCAACGCCTATCTGGGCGCCCATCCGGAGCAGGTCATCGCCCAACGCATGGCAGCCATGAGGGATAATCGGCTTTACCGGGAAATGTACCAGCTGGTTTTGAGTCTCTTTGACTGATGTTTCCTG
>JAJRWJ010000283.1 GCA_024276805.1 Gammaproteobacteria bacterium | reverse complement strand
GTTTTTTTATCAAATACAGCAATAGATCCAGAGGCCCCTCGAATGTCTCTAAAAACACCTCCAGGGCATCGGGGGGAATATACAGGTCTTCCGGCAGTTCCTGAAAGGGTTTGCCCAGAACGATTGCCAGTGGCGGTGTTGCCGTTTCCACTGTAACCCCGGCAGGACTTTCAGTCATCCTGGAACCAATCCGGCAATTTGAAAAAACAGCTGCTGCGCCAAAGTCAAGGGATATCCCAGCATCGCGCCTAACAGGCCGGTTATCAGCAAAAAAAGCAGCAAATAGAAACCATAGGGTTCGAAGCGATTGTACTGCCATGCCAGACGATCGGGCAGAATCCCGGACAGGATGCGGCTGCCATCCAGAGGCGGAACGGGCAGCAGATTGATGATCGCCAGTACCAGATTGATGCTGATTCCGGCAATCCCCATATAGATCATCGGCAGAGAGGCGAATGCCGTGTCGATCAGGATGCCTCCGCGCACCAGCATGGCCCAGCCCAGGGCCATCAGCAGGTTCGCCGCGGGACCCGCCATCGCCACCAGCGCCATGTCGCGCTTCGGATTGCGTAAATTATTGGGGTTCACCGGCACCGGCTTGGCCCAGCCAAAGATAAACCCGGTGCCGCTCAACAGCAGCAGCCCGGGCAACAAGACCGTGCCAACGGGATCGATATGTTTGATCGGATTCAAGGTCAATCTGCCCAGCATCCAGGCAGTCTTGTCGCCATACAACCTGGCCACCCAGCCATGCGCGACTTCATGCACGGTAATGGCGAACACCACCGGCAAAACCCATACCACGATGCGCTGCATTATGCTCAATTCTTCCATCATCATTTTTTACCTTAAATAATTCCAAGCAGTGTCCGCTACAAATGCCGGACACTAATTCGATACAGGGATGTATCGGCCTCATTACCCATAAGTTTCAGCCGGTTTCATGGCTTCCTTGCCGGTATGACGAAGCCTTGACGGTTTTTATGTCTGGCTGAAACTTATACATAATCAGGAATTTCCATACTCTTCGCAGGTGCCATCAGCATTCCGGTGCTTCATTTTTTGTCGAGGGCAAGGCGAAAAAATGCCGCTGTAGCAATCTACAGCAAGGTTTTTCAACGTAGCCATCGGCAAAAAAGGGCTGCCGGGGCGATGATGTCATGTGCGAAGAGTATATATATGCACCTCCAGGGATGGCTGTATACAGATGCTGTGTCAAGTGACAGTCACGCCAGCATCGGTGCGACACCCTTGCCCTGCCTGACGATCTCCGGGCCCTGGTCGGAGAAGACAATGATTGTCGTCGGCGCATAATCGACGTTGCCGGCATCGATGATCAGGTCCAGTTCGTGCTCCAGCTTCTGTCTGATTTCAAAGGGATCAGACATGGATTGCTGCTCGCCAGGCAAAACCAGCGTCGAGCTGAACAGCGGCTCATCCAGTTCCTGCAACAACGCCTGGGCCACAGGATGATCGGGAATGCGCACACCGATGGTTTTACGTTTGGGATGCTGCAATCGTCTCGGGACTTCCCGCGTGGCATTCAAAATAAAAGTAAACGGTCCCGGGGTCAGCGCCTTGATCAGCCGGTAGGCATCATTGCCGATTTTGGTGAAATTGGACACCTGCGCCAGATCCTTGCACACCAGGGTAAAATTATGCTTGTCATCCAGTTGTCTGATGCGGCGGATTTTATCCAGTGCCTGCTTGTCACCGAGATGACAGGCAATGGCATAGGAAGAGTCCGTGGGGTAAACAATGACGCCGCCCTTTTGAATGATCGCAACCGTCTGACGAATCAAGCGCAACTGCGGATTCTCCGGGTGCATTGTAAAATATTGTGCCATGAGTAACTAACAGCTGATCAAATCCGACCATTATACCCCTATTGACGCTCCGATTGTTTCTTTGCCACCCGGTCACGCAAATAGACCGGCATTGCCTGCTCTACCGGCAGCGCCCGACCGCTGGCGAAATCTGCCGCGGCAAGACGTGCGACAGCCGCCGCGCCAGGCAGATATTCGACATCGATATGCAGGAGCAGTTCCTGTAACTGCTCCTGCAGCTGAGTCTGATAAACACGCCAGCCCGAGCCAATCCCGTAACCCTGGATTTCCGGAAAATCGACCTGCCCAGCCAGGGTCACGGATTCCTCCCCCGACAATTCCGCCAGACCCTGGGCATTGCGCCGGTACACCGCCCAATAGATTTCCCCCATCCGGGCATCCATCGCGGTAAAGGCCGCAGCCACCGGATGCTCGTCGAAACAGGCCTGCGCCATGGCCGCCAGCGTCGAAACCGGCAGCACCGGCAGATCAGCACCCAGGGCCACGCCATGAATGATGCTGGTGGCAATGCGCACACCGGTGAAGGAACCCGGCCCCCGGCCGAAAGCCACGGCATCCAGATCATGCACGCTGATCGCGGCTTCCGCCAGCAGCGCATCCATCATCGGCAAAATCAATCGTGTATGTTCCCGGGGCGCCAGCCGCCAGCGCTGACGTATTTCACCATCGAGGAACAATGCCGCGGAACAGGCTTCTGTCGCTGTTTCAACAGCCAATATTTTCATCATTTCGATCCTTCAAAGAATTCCTGTACATCTTTGAGTTCCCGGGTGCGCCGCATCGCCGGCAGACTGTCCAGGAATACCCGCCCATAGGAGCGCTTCAGCAATCGCGGGTCGCAAACCAGCAACACGCCACGATCCCTGATGTCGCGAATCAAACGACCGACCCCCTGTTTCAGGGTGATCACCGCCCTGGGCAATTGCTGCTCGACAAAGGGATTGCGGCCCTGCCGGCGCATGGCCTCCAACCGGGCCTGCAAAACCGGATCCGATGGCGAGGCAAAGGGCAGTTTATCGATAATCACACAGGACAAGGCTTCGCCCCTGACATCGACCCCTTCCCAAAAGCTGGCGGTCCCCAGCAAAACCGCATTGCCGTGGCGTTTGAATTCCGCCAGCAGCTGCGCCTTGGGCCGGCTGCCCTGGACAAGCAGCGCATGCCCGGTGCGTTGCTCGAGCAGTTGGGCGGCTTGCAGCAGGGCGCGATGACTGGTAAACAGAAAAAAAGCCCGGCCACCACTGGCATCCAGTACCGGAATCGCAATTTCGACGACTGTCTGGACGAAATTCGGCGCCGAAGGCATGGGCAGATTGCGCGGATGATAGAACAATGATTGTTCGGCATAATCGAAGGGGCTTTCCCAACTGTGACTGTGCGCATCGACGATCCCCAGACTGTTGGCAAAATGGCTGAAATCGTGCGCCACGCTCAAGGTCGCCGAAGTAAAAATCCAGGTGGCCTGGTTTTGCCGCATGAAGGACTGGAACTCCGCGGCAATATCCAGCGGCGTGCGATTCAGGGAAAACGACTGCTTATAGGTTTCATACCAGCGAATCCATTTGCCGCTGTCATCGTCGACAATCGCTTTCAGCGTTGCCGCCAGATCCTGAGATCGCTTGTGACAGGATTCCAACCCCTTGCTTCTGACCGATGCCGGCTTGAGCTGCTCGATCAAGACCTGCAATTGTGCAGTCAAACTGTCCAGGCCCTCCTTGATTTTCGGATTATTGGCTATTTCCCGCCAGTCACCCTTTCTGACATCGCCGTCAAACAACAGGCGAAAATCCTGCACCGCCTTCTGTAGATCCTCGCCGGCGCTGCGCAGCGCCGGCATGTCGGCGGCATCCTTGTAGAATTCCAGCTCGGTATCCCTGCACAGATCCAGCAGTTGTTTAGCGCTGAACGTTATCCCCAAAAAATTGGACGCCGTATCCGCCAGCTGGTGCGCCTCGTCGACGATCACCACTTCGGCATTGGGCAGCAGTTCACCAAAGCCGGTTTCCCGGATCGACCAGTCTGCGCAGAGCAAATGATGATTGACCACCAGCAACTCCGCTTCCTGTGCTTTTCTGCGCGCCTTGAGCAACAGACAGTCGGTAAAATCGGGGCAATCCTGGCCCAGACAGTTGTCCAGCGTCGATGTCGCCTGATACCAGACGGGGGAAGCCTCGGGCACATCGGACACTTCCGCGATATCGCCGCTGCGGGTGCGTTTCGCCCAGGCATTGATTCTGGCCAGGGCCGCGGCATCCTGCCGGCTGAAGCCTGAATTGGCATGCATGGCATTGTGCAGCCGGTACAGACACAAATAATTGCCGCGTCCC
>JAJRWJ010000282.1 GCA_024276805.1 Gammaproteobacteria bacterium | reverse complement strand
CTTGAAAGCAAACCATAAAGTCAAAATGTTAAAAATGTATTAAAACCGTAAAAATACATTTACCTGAAACCATCAGGCTGCTTGCAGCCGGTGTTCTCAATTTTCCAATCAGTAACTTTCCTTGCCATACAAAATGCCAAATTCCCAATCTGAAATCAACCGTGGCAGACGAAGACTGCTGCAAGGGATGGCTTGCGCCATGCCTGGACTTCTTATGATGAGCAGACCAATGAGCGGATTTGCCGCCATTTCGGAAAAGCGTAGCCTGACCTTTCATCATACCCACACCAACGAAAAACTTGCCATCGATTATTTTGCCGATCACCGCTATCTGGCGGATGCCATGCAAAAAGTCAATTATTTTCTGCGGGATTTCAGAACGGGTGAAAAATATCCCATGGACCCGCAGTTGCTGGATATACTTTATTCAGTTCAGCAGGCCACCGGCAGTCACGGGACATTTGAAATTATTTCCGGTTATCGTTCTCCGGCAACCAATGAAAAATTACGCAGCAAGAGTAGCGGTGTCGCAAAACACAGCCTGCATATGCGCGGCAAGGCTGTTGATATCCGCCTCACCGATGTCAGTGTCGAGGCAATCCGACGCGCCGCGATAGATCTCAAGGAAGGCGGGGTGGGCATCTATCGACGCTCCAACTTTGTCCATCTGGATACCGGCCGCTTCCGCACCTGGTAATTTTTTCATCGCGTTTCGTTTATTGTTCAGCCTGATGGACGGGGCAGGCCATGTATCCCCGGCAACAGGCAGATCCTGGTCGGTCAGGGCGTTACGCAATTTATCCAAGCGGTCTTTCTCCTTTGAATTTTTTGTTTGCAGAACGATGATTGTTCCATCAAGCCGTCAATTCTGCTTTCATGCCTTTCCCGGCCGGTTTTCTTTATGGACAGTGAAAATACTTGCTGGACAAGCGGATTTACCCGCGATGCATGAAAAAATTCAGAAATTCGCAATGTTGCTGCTGCTTTTGCCCATGCTGGCGCTGGCAGATAAGGCCGCACCTGAAGGATCTTTCAGCGACATCATGCAGGCCAGGCTGGGTGATGCAAACCTGACGATTGGCGGGCAGAAGCTGGTTGGTGCGCGTTTCATCGAACAAATCTATTGGCTCGATGATTATGCGCCGATCTGGAATGCGGCGGCGGTTGCAGAACTGCTGAATGAAATTGACGCGGTACAACTGGATGTCCTGAACAAAAAAGACTATCTGCTGCCAGGCATGGAAATACTGGGCAAAGGTAACTGGCCAGGTGATTTCGATACCCGGGCCAGGGTGGAAATGGAACTGGCCCTGACGGAAAGTATATTGCGCCTTGCCTATCATCTGCGCTTTGGCAAGGTTAACCCCGCTTCGCTGGATAGCAACTGGAATTACAAGAAACGTCTGGACATTGACGACCCGGTATTGACGCTGGGCAAGGCGATCAAGACAGGTAAGATCAATCAGGTGCTGAATCGTCAAAGGATTTCCCATCCCTATTATCTCGAACTGCGACGGGTACTGGCAAAATACCGGCAAATTGCAGCTGCTGGTGGCTGGCAGGAAATACCCCCTGGAGAAACTCTCAAGCCTGGAGTACAGGATCCACGGGTGACGCAAATTCGCCGGCGGCTGACAATCACCGGAGATTTTCCTGAGCATTCGGTTTCCACTGAATCGCCGCTGCTCTATAATGAGGAACTGCGCCAGGCGGTGATCAATTTCCAGAGACGGCACAGCCTGGAAATGGACGGCAAGGTTGGCAAAAACACGCTGCGGGCGATGAATGTACCGGTACAGAAGCGCATTGGGCAGATCCGCGTCAATCTGGAACGGCTGCGCTGGATCATGCATGAACTGGGAAAGGATTATCTGCTGGTCGACATTCCCGGGTTCCGGGCCTTTCTGGTGCAGAATGGGCAGCGTGTCTGGCAGTCGAAAATACAGGTTGGCAAGGCCTATACCCAAACACCGGTGTTCGAGGATGAACTGGAATATGTGGAATTCAATCCCACCTGGACGATCCCTCCAGGCATCATCAAGCGCGTCATTCTGCCGAAATTACGCACGGATCCGGAATATCTGCAGAAAAAGGGCTATTTGCTACTCGATTTTCAGGGCAGGGAGGTTGATGCCACGACCATCGACTGGCGGAATCTCAAGGGTTTTCCCTATCTCGTCCGGCAACCGGCCGGCAGGAACAATGCGCTGGGACGGGTGAAATTCATTTTCCCCAATCCGCATTTCGTTTTTTTGCATGATACCAATCATCGTGATTTGTTCAGTCGGCAGACGAGAACCTTCAGCGCCGGCTGCATCCGGACGACAAACCCGTTTCGGCTGGCTGAACTGCTGCTGAAGGAGAATGCCGGCTGGGACAGGGAAAGGATTGACCGCGTCATCGCGTCTGGAAAGACGCTACGCGTTTTTCTGAAAAAGCGGGTTCCGATTCTGATTACCTACACGACAGTTGGCGTCGATGCGTTTGGCCAGGCTATTTTCAAGCCGGATATTTACCACCGCGATGCTGCGGTACTGGCAGGATTGGACGGGCCGATCGAGATCGATCCGGAGGTGCAGGAGATAATGCGGGAATTTGCCAAAAAACGGCAGGAATTACTGTAGGATACGCATTGTCTCCCGTGCGACTGTCAATCCGGCGTCAAATCCGATAATCCAAACCAATCCACCTGGCTGCCCGCTGTTTTGATTTCGGGTTGGGTTCTTGCCATTTCATCGAGTGCATATTCCAGTCCATAGCTGATTGGTTGTTTCGATTCCCTGTCGGTCTGTTCGGATTGAGCAGCTTGAATGCTGGAAGAGGTGGTTTGGTTGGATTTTTGTCTTTTCATGATCAGCAAGCCTATTGCATTTTTTAGTCACAGTACAAGATAGCGAAAATAATTACTATTGTACTTTAGTGCATTTTTGTAACTTTATAATCTTGAAAAGGAAAACTTTAGAAAAATTACCGATTTACCGGCTTTCCGCAGTAAAATCTGTTAACTGGTTCAACTTTTGTTGTGCAGAATTAAAAAAATCAGCGCATCCACTGCCGGTAAAAAAAATCGAACTCCAAGGTAGTGCGGCAGATGGTTTTGGTATTTCGAGACAAGGGAAGAATTTTAAATGTCATTGCAACGGCAAGGATTGCTCCCGTTGCTGAAGCAGCTGTTCAGTATGGATGTGTATGATTGCCAATATTTCCAGCATGCATGAGGCGAAGAAAAAAGCAGTTGCGCGAGGATGTCCGGAATAGTAATGCAACAATTTCAACATTGTCTTACCCATTGAAAGAGGGAAACGAAGAATCATGTCTACTGTAGCCGATTTAAAAATTGAGCTGGTTGAAGTCTGCGAGGCAGCCGCCAGAGCCTGTGCGCCCTTTGTCGGTTCGGGGCAAAAAGATCATGGCGATGGACTGGCTGTCGCGGCGATGCGCAAGCGCATCAACCAGGTAAAAATGCAGGGTGTCATCGTCATCGGAGAAGGGGCAAAGGATGAGGCGCCGGCGCTTTATGATGGTGAACGGGTCGGCACCGGCGAGGGGCTGGCTGTGGACATCGCCGTCGATCCCATTGAAGGCACCAACCTGTTCGCCAAGGACATGCCGGGATCGATCGTCACGCTGGCGGCGGCACCCAAGGATGCCATGTACAAACCGGGACCTTGCTATTACATGGAAAAGCAGGTTTATCCCAGAATGGCCCGCGGCAAGATCGACCCGGAAGCACCCATAGCCGACAGACTGCAGCAACTGTCCAGGGCGCTGGACAAGGATATACGGAATATCCGGGTTTTCGTTCTGGACAAACCCCGGCACAGGGAGATGATCCAGGAAATATACGCCTGTGGCGCCAAAGTTCGCTTGTCCACGGACGGCGATGTCAACGGCGCCATCCAGGCGATATTGAACATTGGCTCCGATGCCCTGTTCGGCATCGGAGGAACACCGGAAGGCATCGTCAAAGCCTGTGCCGCAAGGGCAATGGATGCGGAAATGTTTGGCCGCATGGCGCCGCAGAAGGAAGCCGAAATGGCCCTGTGCAAAAAGGCGGGCATCGATACCACCAGGATGCTGCATTGTGATGAACTGGTTCGCTCGGATGACGTGATGTTCATCGCCACCGGCCTGACCAGCGGCGCCTATGTGCATCATGTAAAAACCGGCCGGGACGATCGGGGCGCCTTTATGACCACCGACAGCATCGTCCTCTCCGGTTCGTTGGGCAATATTCGCCGGGTGCAGACCACGCTGCATGTTTAGCATTTGCCGCTGAATACTTTTTCACTGGCTGGCGCGCTGTTCAACTATGGCGCCATAGTGAATGCTCTTGGCCGCGCGTTTGCGTTTCACTTCCTGAGCCATCGTTTTGCCGGAAAATGCCTCCTGTACCTGGGATTCCAGGGCATCGAGACGCTCCTCAACCGCAGCCGTGGGCAATGGCGCATTGCCTGCGGCAGAAGCGGCGCTGACCGCCTCCCGATATTCGCGAATGGTTTTTTCCGCCTGGTCTTTTTTCCCTTCGCGCAGCCATTTGCTCAGCTGCCGCTGCATTCTGCCGAGATTGTTTTTCAGCCAGCTGGTTTGATAGACGCCATGATCGATGGAAGCGACGGCTTCCTCGCGGCGCTCGGGAGCAACAACCGATATCTGCAACGCTTCCCTGCTTAGTGGCTGCTGATAATGATTGCCCTGTACCTGGTAGAGCAGCCTGGAGTTGCCCAGGTGCAGGCTGCCTGGCATGGCAGCCGTCATTCGCAGGGTAACGATGAAATGCTTGTCCGTGTCGGCCAGCAACTGTCCGGTGGCAATATCGATGCTGCCGTCAGCGTTGCGGGTGACCGGGTAGCCGCCGGCGTCGAGTACTTGCACGCCACTGGCCAGATCGATATGCAGGGAACTGCTGCTGGCATAGAGCCGGCGGGATTTCTGCAGGTCGCCGGCGAGCACCTGCCAGAGTCCTGCAAGATCTTCCAGATAGGCATAGTGGCCCATGCCATGATCGGCCAGTGTGGTCAACAGGGTTTCATTGAAATCCAGACCCATGCCAATGGTCGACACTACAGCGCCATGCCGGTTCAGACGCGCGGCAAGCTGTGCCAGAGCGGCCGGCTGCGTGATGCCCTGATTTGCCTGGCCATCGGACAGCAGCAGCACCTTGATGCTTGTTCCGCTGTCGCTATCGTTCAGTATGCCGAGTGCAGCCTGCAGGCCGTCGCCGATGTTGGTTCCTCCAGCCGGCCTGATGCCGGCGACCATACTGGACAAGCGTGCACGTTGTACGGCGCCGGCCATCAGCAATGGTGTATGCACAATGGCACGATTGGCGAAGGAAATCAGCGCGAAGCGGTCACCGTCATGCAGCCTGGACAGAATATCCTGCACAGCGGCTTTCGCGTAGGGCATTTTTTCAGCACTGGACATCGAGCCGCTGCGGTCCAGAATGACGATCATATCAGTCGCTCTTTGCTGCATGACAATTTTGTCCATGCCCGGAACCTTGACGACGATATCCAGGTATAGCGTCTGTTCCTCGCCCTGGACGATTTTATGCTGCGACAGCTTTGCCGCCACCTGGACTTTTGCAGGCTCGCCTGGTCCGGAATGTCGTGCCGCTCCTTGGCTAACCGTGAGAAACAGGCCGGTTGCCAGGCTCAATCCAGCAAACAGCAGCAGCCCAGTGCGGTTGCCATGGAGTCGTTTTGTGATGTGTGAAGTCAATGTTTGCATATTCGCTACCTCGAAATAAATGGATCGATGCGGCAATGGCCGTCGGGTGATACTCTAGCCCTGAATCGGTATTTCCTGTAGCGCCGGTTTGGTAAAACTTCCGGGGTGATTTTTTACCTGATTTTTACATGGGATGCACCGGATTGAGCTACTCTGGGATTAACTGAAGTATCCCTGCTTTCAGTAGCTCAGCCAGCGAGTCAAGATAGTTCCCGTCTATAAATGGCGGGAACTAATGCAGCACCTGTTTTTGTTATGACACTTAATACCCTTTGCAGGTATATTTTAATTCGATTATTTACCAGGCCATTACACAATCATGGAAAACAGGTGCTGCACTAATCCGGCACAGGGTAGTGCCGGCATAATCAATGGCCACAAGCCATTGATTATGAATAAAACAGCAAATCGCATTTGTTGTTTTATTACTATAAACACCCCATGGATGGGTGTTTATAGACTCTAACAGGATAAATGCAGGGTGGATAAGCGATAGCGTCATCCACCATTTTTCAAAGGCTTGTCGGGTTACGCCAGCGCCGGCCCGATTCACTCAGGCAACCAATCCATGTCGCAAAAACCCAGACTGTTGATTATCGAAGACGAACCGGCCATTGTTCAGGGTTTGCTGGATGTCTTTGTCTTTCATGGCTATGAAGTCGATTTGGCCATGGATGGCAGGCAGGGACTGGACAAGGCCTTGACCGGGCAATATTGTCTGATCCTGCTGGACGTCATGCTGCCATCCTTGGATGGCTTCACGATCTGTGACCGTATCCGTCAGCAGGACCGCGAGCAACCGATCATCATGCTGACGGCCAAATCCACCGAGGAGGACATCATCAACGGCCTTTCGCTGGGCGCCGATGATTATCTGGGCAAGCCGTTTTCCGTTCGGGAACTAGTATTGCGGGTTTCGGCCGTGCTGAAAAGATCAGGCAGCCCTTTCAGGGAAGATAGCATCATTGAAGTGGCCGATGGCATCAGGATCGACTGCAAAAATCTGCTGCAGCTGGACTGTTCACCGGCACGACGCTTTACCCGGCGGGAAGTGCGGATTCTGCAATATCTGCAGAATAGCCGGGACCGGCCGGTATCCCGGGAAGAATTGCTGACCAAGGTCTGGGGATATCGCCAGGCGGACAGTATAGAAACACGGACCGTGGATATACACATAGCCAAGCTGCGGCGCAAGATCGAAGCCGATCCGAAGCAGCCACGGTATCTGCTGACCATACGCGGTGAAGGCTATCGTTTGCTGCCATCAGCTGTGCTCTGAAATACCCCATGGCTGGTAAAAATCGCTTCTACACGAATCCAGTCCGGGCAAAACGCCGACTGCGCTGGCTGCTGCTGGGTTTTATCATTGCCCTGGCATTGCCGGTATTCCTGCTTCTGCAAAGGGTCTATGCGCAGCTGGACAACGAAGCCTATTATGCACTGCGCAGTCAGGCGGAAATACTTGTACAGCGTGTCGAGCAGCAATTATTGACGCAACTGGATGCCGAACAGCACCGGCCCATTGCCGAGTACAGTTTTTTCAATGTCCTGGAAAACCCTCTGTTGCAAACGGCAACGGTCAATTTCTCGCCATTGTCCAAATTACCACCGAAAACCAATATTGCGGGCCTGATAGGCTATTTTCAAATCGGGTCCGACGGTTCCCTGCACACACCTGTTCTTCCCGACATCGACAAGTATCAGCAAGTTCGGTTGAGTGGTCAGGAATTGCAAAAGCGCATGGCTTTGCGGGATCAGCTACGCGAACTGTTGGGCATCGATGAAAAACAAAAAACACGGCGCAAGGAAGAACGCAAAACAGAGGAAAGGCAGCAATTGTCGGAGCAGTCATCCGCGCCAGGAGGACAACGTGGCAATGTTGAACCGGGCGATATTTTACAATCGGCCATTGCCAGGAGCGGCAGCCGGAATGATAAAACAGCCGCCAAGGCAGACATTGCCGGCAACGAACGACAAAAAAGGACGACGATGAGCAAAGAACGGCTGCGCGAACTGAAGATCGATACCGGTCGCTGGACGAAAAAACTGGATACCGGGGAAGCACAGCAGTATCGGCAACGCAAGGCCGGATTACCAGCACAATATCGATCACGGAAGGAGACTGTCAAACTCCCCGGTCAGGAATTGCTTGGCTCGCTGCTTGGCAGGTCGCCGGCATCCATGGCCTCCAAGCCCATGCGGCAGGGAGCGGCCAACGAGGACGCGGCCTCGGAGCCGTCGCCAGCTACGCAGCAGATGGACAGTGCAAACAGCAATGGCAATGTATTCCGCTTTGAAAGTGAAGTCGGTCCACTGCAAATGCTGCTGCTGGACAGCGGCAAGCTGTGTTTTTACCGCAGGGTCTGGCACAGTGATACACAATATGTGCAGGGCTTTGTTATCGATGCCGACAATTTCCTTGCCGCCGCCGTCGAACCATTGCTGTATTCATACCGGCAGGAGCAGTTCAGCAGCCTGTTGTTTGCCAGTAATGGCCGGCTGCTGCGGCAGTTCAAAATTACAGAGCCTCGACAGGAAACCCTGATCTACAGAACTTCCCTGCTGCCGCCCTTGCAGGCCATGGAAATGATCGTCAATTCCGCTCCCGTCAGCGCAGGGCCTGGCGCTGTGGTCGTCGATATGCTGGCGGTTTCACTGCTGGTGGTGCTGTTTTTCGGAATACTGCTGTTGTATCGCCTGGCTGCGGGACAGATAGAACTGGCCGGACAGCAGCGCAATTTCATCTCCGCCGTCAGTCATGAATTGAAGACGCCGTTGACCTCGATACGCATGTACGGGGAAATGCTGCGCTCCGGCTGGGTCAGCGATGCCGGCAAAAAGCACCGCTATTACGATTACATCTTCCTGGAAAGCGAACGCCTGTCCAGACTGATCGCCAATGTATTGCAACTGGCGAAGCTGGACAATCATCGGCAGCAGCCGGACCTGGTCAGCCATGATGCCCGGCAATTGCTGCAGCAAATAAAGGAAAAGGTCGCCGTGCAGTGTGAGGCGGCCGGTTTCCGGCTGAACGTCATTGCACCCGATGGAAACATCCAGGACGCAAAGGTCCTGGTCGATACCGATGCATTCTTCCAGATCATGATCAACCTGATCGACAACGCCATCAAGTTTTCCTCGCGGAACGATCCGAAAACAATCGATATCGGCCTGAACATTGCCGCGCACAGCAGGGAAGTCCTGTTCACTGTACGCGACTACGGACCCGGCATCGACAGGAAACAGATGAAAAAAATATTCCGGCTGTTCTACCGTGCCGGAGACGAATTGACCCGCACCAGCCCAGGTACCGGTATTGGTTTGGCATTGGTTGTGCAACTGGCGGACAACATGCATGCCGCAATAGACGTGATCAATCGCCAGCCTGGCGCCGAATTTCAGATGAAATTGAAAATGCATCCGATGCAATGAGGGCATTGTCTGCCGTCATTCTCTTCCGGTTACAATGTCCTGGTCCTGACCGCCATCTCCCGCCGAATCTGTTTGTCAACGATCAGCAAGGGAATCAGGTAAATTCGATAAACAATATAAGAGAGCTGATATGGAGCGCTTCGACAGAATCTATCGCTTGCATGGCATCCTGGCAAACCGCCGTACCCCGATCAGCTTACAGGCGATCATGGAACAACTGGAGTGTTCGAAGGCCACTGTGGAGCGCTGTATCCGGGACATGCGCAATAGGTTCCATGCGCCTCTGTCCTATGATCGGCACAGGAATGGCTACTATTACGATCAGGAATCCGCCGGGCAAGCCTTTCAGTTGCCGGGAATTTGGTTCAGCGCCGAAGAACTGCAAGGCTTGCTGATATGCAATCTCATCCTGAAGAATATCAGTGCTGGTTATTTCAGTGCACAGATCAGTAAACTGCAGCAAAGAATAGAAAAAATTCTGACCAGGGAGCATCTGCCACAGGCTGATATTGCCGGGAAATTCCAGCTCCTGTCACCGGGCCGGCGGCTGAAAGATGACATGCTGTTCAAAAAAACGGCAACGGCAGTCTTTGCAGGCCAGCAACTCTGCATTGTCTATCAGGCCAGAGGCAGGGATGGCATGCAAAGCGAACGCATCATATCTCCACAGAGGCTTATCTATTACCGCGAAAACTGGTATCTGGCGGCCTGGTGCCATCAGCGTCAGGACCTGCGTTTGTTTGCCGTCGATAACATCATTTCCGCGAAAACGCTGCAACAACCGGCGGACAGCGTCGATACCCGGCAGCTGGAACAGTTCCTGAATTCTTCCTATGGCATCTTCACCGGAGAGGCGCGGCATCAGGCAATTCTGCAGTTCAGCAGCGCCAGGGCCAAATGGGTGGCCGATGAAAACTGGCACCCTCAACAACAGAGCAGGTGGCTGGACAACGGCAGTTATGAATTGACTTTGCCTTTCAGCGACAGCCGCGAACTGATCATGGATATTTTAAAACATGGCGCGGAAGTGGAAGTCATTGCCCCGGCATTTCTGCGCCAGGCAGTGATCGAACAGATCACCGCCATGCAGGAAATTTACAAAAAATAATTCACACCCTCAGCTTTTGAGGTTGTCGCTATGGATAATGGTAGACGACGGACAATACCTATCGCGTAAATATTCAGAGGCTCGCTCAATATCCCCTTCGCCTTCCGGGAGAAGGCTGGGATGAGGGGATAAAATAACAGTGGGGCTCTGAATATCTACCCTATTGCAATTCAAAAATCAGCTTGTCAGCCTTTTTGTTGTAAATGGCTGGGGTGAGGAGTTCTAAAAGCCGGCTTTTGATGTGCAATGAATAATTGAATCCAAGTGGCGGAAGAAAATGGCTGAAGCACTGCATTACAAATATTGGGGAAAAGCCCGACGAGACAATGAAGACGGCGCAGTCTGTCATCTGCTGCCCTATCATTGTCTGGATGTGGCGGCGGTTGGGTATTTTTTATTGGCGCCGGGATCCAGGCGTTGTAAACAATTGGCTCATCAGCTAAAAGTCGATCCACACTGGCTTAGAGACTTCTTCGTATTCTGCCTGAGTCTGCATGATCTGGGTAAATTTTCCCGGGCGTTTCAGGGGCTGCAAAAAGACTTGCTGGATGGTTTGGTCAAACCCAACGCAAGAATGCGTTATAACAAGCGGCATGACAGTCTGGGATTTTGTTTATGGAGTGAAAATTTCAGAAGTAGTTTGGCAGCAAATTCCCCTGAACGTAGTTCAATGCAAATGGAACTCTGGATTGAAATTGTGACCGGCCATCATGGACAACCGCCTCTGAAGACAATTGGTCGCTTGGCCGATTACTTTATGTCGGAGGATATTGAGGCGGCATCGCAATTTATACAAGATGCAATGGATTTATTACTCAATGACTTCGATTTTGGGCCACTGCAAGAAAAAACTTTAAAAAAACGTTTAAAAAAGGTTTCATGGCAGTTAGCGGGAATTGCGGTATTGGCCGACTGGCTAGGCTCTAATCAGGATTATTTCGATTACTGTAATCAACCAGATCCTCTGAACGAATATTGGCAGACAAAGGCGTTACCT
>JAJRWJ010000281.1 GCA_024276805.1 Gammaproteobacteria bacterium | reverse complement strand
GAAGGACAGCCAATCCCGGTGGATACCACGGACACTTTTTCTCCAAGCAAGGTGCCGGTATATGTGTTGTATTCTCGATTTTGGGTGACATGTTGAGGGTCATCAAAGTAGGCGGCGATCTTTTCGCAGCGGCCTGGGTCCCCGGGCAAAAGCACATATCGCCCAACATCACCTGCTTTCATCTGGATATGGTGTTGAAGTTCAGCATTTCTCATCATTTTAACTATTTTTCTTTGTCTTGTTCGATCAAGATTTTGACGCTTTCAATCGCGGTTTCAATCAGTTGGGTGAGGTCAGAAACGTGTTCTTCCGGGTTGTCGCCTTCCTGGTTCCAACCAATCAGCATAATGCCGCTGGCCCGTTTTCGGTAGATACTGCTCAAGACGAAGATTGCAGCGGCTTCCATCTCCGAGCAAATTGCGCCGCCCTGTACCCAAGCTTTCCAGCGGGTTAGCAGTCGGCTGTCCACGGGCATTCTTTCAGGCTGATGCTGCCCGAAGAAAGAATCTTTCGAATGCGAAATTCCAAGATGATGCGGATACCCTAGTTTCTCCGCTGCTTCTCTCAGCGCTAAGACCACATCCACATCTGCAACCGCAGGGAATTCCGGCGGCATGTAGTGCAGTGTGGTGCCTTCGTCCCGGATAGCCCCGGTCACAATACCCAGGTCGCCGGCTTTTAAGTGGGGCTGCATCCCCCCTGAAGTACCAACACGGATGAAGGTATCCGCCCCAATCATGATCAATTCTTCCACGGCAATTGCGGTGGAAGGGCAACCAATCCCGGTAGACGTCACAGACACTTTTTCGCCCAGCAAGGTGCCCGTATAGGTTTTATACTCGCGGTTATAGGCAATTAATTGGGGATCGTCAAAATAGCTGGCAATCATTTCGCACCGGCCGGGGTCCCCAGGGAGGAAAACATAGCGGCCGACATCGCCCTTTTTCATTTGAATGTGATACATAACCTCTGGTGCTTCCATTTTATTCTCCTATGATCAAAGTCTACAAAAAACGTATCTGCCATAAGCGGATACAGTCCGCAGATTGATTCAGCGATTAAGCGCTTAGCGCGGCACGGATGGCAAAAAACACAAAGACCAAAAAGCCGATTGTCGCGCCGAGTACCAGAGTGATCGAAAAAGCGGGAGAGAAGACCATGGAATGGCTCCAATCCAGGCTTTTGTCCACGATCACCCAATAGGTGGCTGCGCCGGGAACAAGAAATCCCAAAAATAAGGCGACGTAGTCGGAAAACGCCATTCGTACCTGACGGAAACTGGTTTTTTTGCCGCTAGAGCCAAAAGCGCGCGATTCCAAAGAGATCGAAAGCTGTTGTACGCGTTCGATCGCGCCCACAAACACAGGCACCATACTGGGGAGAATGGCGCCAAAACCCGATCCTTTCATGGCTCTTGATTTCTGTGCATTAAGTACAATCCCAAACTCACTCTGTAAAATCGGGATCAGTTGGAGGGTCATCACAAAGATAAAATTCAGTACATAGGGCATCCCGATTTTCTTCAGCGAGGTGAAGATGTCGGAAGGGTGAGATGTCATGATAGTGACCATTGCCCAGGTGGTCATTGCCATAATGCGGAGCAGCAGTGAGATGCCGCTGTATATGCCTTCCTGATAGATTGTGAATGGGCCAAACCCCACAATAGCCGTCCAGGGACGGGGAAAAGCAGGGGCAATGCTCTGAAGGGTGATAAGTGTAAGGCTGATGGGGAACAAAATCATGGCTACTCTTACATACGCTTTTGTGATCCCTGAATAAAACACAAGCAGCAAGCCAATGAGACAAGCAACCCCAAGAACAGCAATATTCCTGGTAGAGAAAGACAAGGCCAGGATACCAAGGGTCCAAAGTAATTTGGGGAGTGGATTCATCCTGTGGATGGTCGAATTTCCTGGCACCATGGTGATTGGAATAACAATACCCTGCATGATTTACGCTCCTACTTCTTTCCAGTATTGGATTGTTTGGTCAGTTCGATCATTTCATCCACGCTCAAAACCACGTCGTCCAGGGTTTGTTGGTCTTTGCGGAGGCGTAAAGACAAAATTGTGATCTGGGGAGGCGTGATATGGGTGCTGGCCATGACCTCATGATTGGAAAAGACCTGGCGCGGGGTGCCATCCATAATCAGTTCGGAGTCTCGTAGCACAAGCATTCTCTCGACAACCTCTGCAAGCAGGATCATGTCATGTGCCACGCACAAAACGGTTGCGCCTTCATCCCGAAGTTTTTCGATCAGGTGGTAAACCTTGCGAGTGGTGATATTGTCTTGACCAGTGGTTGGCTCGTCCAGGATGAAGATATCTGGTTTCATGGTATAGATGGAAGCCATCCCGACCAGTTTGCGGAGGGGGAACCCAATCCGATAAGGGTGAAGATCGCGGAGGTCTTCCAACCCAAAGAATTCAATTGCCTGCTCGACTCGTTCTGCAACTTCATCCTCCGGAAGCCCCAAGTTAGTGGGGCCAAATTCCAGCTCAGCCTTAACCGTGCGTGCAAATAGCTGGTGGTTGGGATTTTGATACACATACCCCACCTTCGCAGCCAACTGCTGCACTTTCAGGGGCGCGGTATCCTCCCCGTCAATGTATACCTTTCCACGGGTAGGCTTCAACAACCCCACAAAATGTTTTACCAGTGTGGTTTTACCAGATCCATTTTGCCCGATCACACCGATCAATTCGCCTCTATTGATATTGAGGGAAACATCCCGCAAGGCGGTGACGTTGCCGACCGGGTAAATGTGCCAAAGGTTTTCAACTTTTATTAGAGGTTCCATGTTTATAAAATGTCCTTGAATCTCTCAACTGCGCTGTCCAAAGTGACGGGATAGGGCTTTTCGATTGAGGCCAGGTTCAATTGGTTTAATCGATGCGCATATTCGGTAACTTGCGGCATCCTCAACCCCAGTTTGTGGATCAGGTCTACGTTGCTAAAGACTTCTTCAGGCGTGCCGTTCAGCAATATCTCGCCTTCGTGCATCACGACCACAATGTCGGCATAGGCAGCCATCACTTCGACCTCATGCTCCGCCATAATCACAGTCATATTCTTTTCGCGGTTTAGCTGCTCGGCAACAGCAAAGATCTCTTCTTTGCCGATCGGGTCCACGTTCGAAGTCGGCTCGTCCATCACCAAAATTTTGGGACGCATCGCCAAGGCAGAAGCAATCGAAAGCCGCTGTTGCTGACCACCGGAAAGGCCAAAAGGCGAACGATCTTCCAAGCCTCTTAGGCCGACAATCTCCAACACTTCCGTGATGGTTTTCGTCATTTCATCGTAAGAAAACCCCAAGCTTTCCATGCCAAGTGCAATTTCTTCGGCGACAGACATCTGGCTGAGTTGGAATTCCGGGTTGTCAAAAACCATCCCCACAAATTTTGCCATTTCACGAACCGGGGTATCATAGGTGTCATTCCCGTACACGATGACTTCCCCCTCAAATTCTCCCATAATGCTGTTTGGAATAACGCCATTGATGCAGAGCTGTAGTGTGGTTTTTCCGGCACCATTTAATCCGAGCAGGGCGACATATTCTCCTTCGTGGATTTTCAAATTGATGTTTTTAATTGCAGGTTTATCATTTGCACCCCCATACCAAAATGTGACACCCCTGAATTCGATGATTGGTTTCTTGTCTGACATGTTTGCTCCATTCAGAGACAAAATAGGATGGATGGCAAAAGCGGTGCGCTTAGCTAATTGCCATCCATCTCAAGTAGTGAGTGGTACGTTCGGTCCCAATAAAACCAGACGGTTCACCGTCCAGTTTTATTCCTCGTCATCAAATTTTGCAAAAGCAACTGCCAACCCGCTAAGTATGACCAGGAAGGCAATCACATAAGTAGCGCCAAGCAAAATGCCGAAAGGTTCACTTGCTACAAAATCTAGATCAGCGATTTGCTGTGCTGCTCTGGGCAAGAAGGCTAACAACAAGCCCATTCCAATAATCCCGAAACCAAGACCTTCTTTTGGTCCTACAGTCTTGTTATTCATGAATTTCTACTCCTTTATGTCTCGATATTTTCTTCGTTAGAAAGTTATTGCAAAGCCAAGAAGATCAAAATGATCGCGGCGCCAACCACAACACCAACCACCGGGATAATGATCTTGTTCAAGCCTTCTGATTTCGGCAGTTTTGTGGTTTCTGTCAGGTTTGTGGGCAGGGCTTCAATGATTGCCAGACCCACATAGCCGCTGATGATTTTGTCGGCCAGGGAAACCAGGATATTTGAAGAAAATACCGACACGATCAGGTTCTGTCCCATTGCCAGGAAGGCAGCGGTCATCACATCGCTGAAGTGGCCGGTGGCTCCACCAAAGATGAATACGTAGATGGGAACAGCAAAAATGCTGCACACTGTTGCCACCAAGATGTTCACCAGGAAGAAGCTCCAATTCTTGCGCATCCACCCCATTGAATGAGCATAGCCCCATACCAGGGCGCCAGCCACGTTCACTACCGCGAAGGGGAGACCGATAGGGCCGCTGATAAAGGAACTCACGATATTGGTAATTGCGCCAACCAAGGCACCCCACCAGGGTCCCAAGACGACAGCGGTTACCATTGTGCCAATCATGTCAAGGAAGATAGGGAGCTTCAAAACGCCATTGATATAACCGCCAACAATGTTTAGGGCGGCCGCAACTGGAACAATAGCGATGACATAAGTTAGCGGAAGACGCTTACTGCGTTTCCGAGGGGCAGCTTTTGCTTCTGTAGACATAGATATTCCTCCGAAAAATTTTCAAGTGGACGAGAGAATGCGAACTGAAGAAAACATGGGGTGTTTTTTGGCTGTGCACCTCCTCCATTGTCAACACTACAAAACAGCTAAATCCAGTAGTGTGCTTGACTTTGGCGAACGTTTGTTATATAAAATAGACGTATACATACGTTCAATAGACGTATATATACGTCTATTATAACAAATTAAAAAAAAATTACAACCACTTTTTTAGGGAGCTCCAATTTGTTGCTAAAAATTGATCCTTCAAGCCCCGTTCCTATCAATGAGCAGATCGCACAATGGATGCGTCAAAATATTCTGTCCGGGAAATGGCCTCGAAATCAGAAGCTGCAGTCGGAGAGTAACTTGGCTGCCAATCTGAAAGTGAGCCGCGGCACGATCCGAAAGGCGATTGAAACCCTGATTGATGAACGGTTGTTAATGCGTACCCACGGAAAAGGCACCTTCGTCAAAAACAACCTGATCTTTGAGCAACAGCCTTCCGGACGAATAGCCGGTTTTTCCCGCGATCTGATTAGCCGGGGTATCCCCTATTCTACAGACATGCTGTTATCCGAGATCATTGTCCCCGATCCTGAAATTTCTGACCTGTTGTCCTTGAAATCGAAACAAAAAATCTATCATATGAAGCGGCTGCGCATAGTGCATCAAAAACCTGTGATCTTTATCGAGAATCACATTGTGTATGATTTTTGTAAGGGCATCGAAAACATCGACTTTAACACACAGCAGTTCTATACGACTTTGGAAGAAAAATTTAAGCTGAATTTCGATTGGGCCCGCCGCACATACATCGCCAAGATCGCCGATGAAAATATTGCCCAACTGCTGGAGATCGACATTGGCGCCCCTGTGATGTTCCTGGAGGAGCTTTATCATTTGGTGGGAGATATCCCAGTTGAGTTGACCCGCGCCTGGATCAACGCAGAAGTATTTCACATCACAACACTGATTAAACGAGAAAATGAAAAGAGAGACAAACCGGGAATCTACCGCTAGTTTCAAACCTGTAAAATTTGGAGGAATGAGATGCCACTGACGCCACGAGAACGAGTTTTAGCCGTCATCAACCATGAGGTGCCAGATCGTGTGCCGATCGTGATGGGGGTGAGCAACGCGACGGGAATCAAAATGAAGCCTTACCGCGAGCTAAAACGATTGATTGGGGTTGAAGCGGAAGACAATTATATCTACCAATGGCCGGAATTAGGAACGGCTGAGATTGATGAAGAAACCATGGTGCGGTTACGAGTGGATGTACGCGGGGTGCTGGACCTTGAGGACGCAGAAACCTAGGAGCGCAACCGGACCCGCGACCCACACTCCCCCTACATCAGCTCTTGGGGGACAGGGCAAAGAGAAATTGAACCAGGCGTGTGGTTTCCGGGAGTGCACCCTTTGGCAAAGGCGAACACCATTGAAGAGATCGAAAACTACCCTTGGCCCGACATGAATGATCCCTCCCGCGTGGCTCACGTGAAAGCGCAGGCGCAAAAGCTGGCCGACGAAAACCAGTATGCCATTATGGCGACCCCTTGGCTGCTGTTCCCGCTGGAACGCGCCTTCGGGCTGCAAGGGATGGATACCTTTCTGACCAATTTGGCATTGTATCCGGATTTTGCCAGGGCGCTACTGGAAAAAATCGCCGAATTGTGCAAAACACTGATGGGCAACTTTTTACACGAGATCGGGGACAATATTGACATTATCAAGATCGGGGATGACTTGGGTACGCAGGAAAGCTTGCTGATGTCTCCCAAGATGTACCGGGAAATCTTGAAACCGATCCATGCCGACTTGATCGCCTATACGAAAGAGCGCACCCACGCCAAGGTGCTGTTCCACACCGATGGGGATGTACAGCCTCTGATTGATGATTTTATAGAAATCGGGGTTGACATCCTCAATCCAATCCAGACCTCAGCCGGGAAGATGTCGGACCTGGAAGGGCTGAAGAAGCGCTTCGGGAAAAAGATGGTCTTTTGCGGAGGGATCGACACCCACCACGTACTCCCGCATGGCTCGCCAGAGGATGTGCGCCAGGAGGTCCGGCGGGTGATCAATGCTTTGGGTCCAGGTGGCGGATATATGGTGTCCTCGGTACACACGGTGATGAATGACGTACCTGCTGAAAACATCCTGGCGATGGTGGATGCTGTCGAAGAGTTTGGCCATTATCCG
>JAJRWJ010000280.1 GCA_024276805.1 Gammaproteobacteria bacterium | reverse complement strand
TCATCGTCCGCCATGGCGACGAGACTGAATGACAGGCTGGCGATGATGATGGCCAGGCATTGCACCAGCCATATTTGTACGGGTCTGTTTTCCATGTTGTCCCCCTTGCAATATTGTTTTTAGATTTTGGAGTTGAATGCAGGGTTTCAACTTAGCATAGCAATCTTAAACCAGCATTAAATTATAATTAAATTATTAACTCATATGTTTTGCCGCGGCTTTTTTTGCTTGGAGGTAAACAGACAAGCGTCCATAGTGGTTTTGTCGGGGTTCGATACCTCACCCCATCTACATTGGTTTGCGATATCTGTGTTTTGATATCGGAATGCCAATGTCATTGCGTGATGGTCAGTCGGTCCATGATGCTATCCTGCTTCTGTATGAACAGCTGCACCCGCTTTCGCAGGTCAGGAAAAAATTCTCTGGCGTCATCGAGCTTGTCCGCCAACAGACAGGATTCCAGTTTCACTGCCGTTTCCTGTATGTCGGTCAGACCGCAAAAACTGGCCGAGCCAAGCAGTTTATGGGTCACTTCCCTGGCCTGCGCCGTATCCCGCTGCTCGAGAGATTGCTCGATGGCCAGTATTTGCCGCGGCAGTTCGGCAAATAATTTGTTGAACAGCGTGGTGGCCAGTTCTTTGTTCTGACTGGTTTTTTTCAACATCATGGCGACATGGTGGTGATCGGCATGAAAAGTACGATCCGGTTCCTCTTTGGCCGGTAAAGCGCTTTCTGCGTTGCAGACTTGCCAGAGATCGAGAATTTCATTGAGTTGTTCGGCCGATACAGGTTTGATCAGACATTCATCGAAGCCGGCTTTGATGACCATGCTGCGCTGATTCTGATGAGCATGTGCGGTGACTGCAACAAATGGTGTTGCATGATTCAAAGACCGGTTTGCCTTGATTTGGTGGATGATTTCCATGCCGCTGATGTCCGGCATCTGCAGGTCCAGCAGCACCAGATCGAATTTTATCTTGTGCAGCAACTGCAGTGCTTCACTGCCGTTGCTTGCCAGGGTGATGTTGGTGAAACTGTTTTCCAGCTGCGATTTGAACAGCAGTCGGTTAATATCATTGTCGTCGGCGATTAAAATAGCAAACTGCCGGTCTGGCGCCTTGCTGACCGTTTGACACAATTGGGTTTTCTGCCTGCCCAGAATCGTTTGCAATGTCGATGCCAGAAAAACGGACCGGCATGGCAGCGAAACGACGGTATGGTTGTATATATCCAATGGTTGATTGGTCTGGTCCTGAATCAGAACGATGGGGACAGAGGAAATCAATCTGATCAGATTCAGGGTTTTTTGCAGGTGGCTGGAATGATGGCTGACGGTTGCCGGTGTAAAAAAAATGACATCGAAGGAATAGGGTTTATGTTTGATGAATTCGGCCGCCGTGGAAAAGCTGTAAGCCCTGCAGCCCAAGCGGTTGAGCTGTCTGTGGAAAGCGTTTCTGCGCAGTTTGAAATGATCGATGACAATACAGGTACTTTGGCAGAGCGGCTCTTCCTGCTGTTTGACTTTGATAATCGGGAAATCAAACCAGAAGGTGGAGCCGATATTTTCCCGGGTGAGCACACCGATCGTACCGCGCAGCCGTTCTATGATATTTTTCGAGATGGTCAAGCCCAGGCCGGTGCCAATTTCCTGGCTGAGAGCGTAGTCATTGATTTGCAGGAAAGGAGTAAATAATTCCTGCCGGTGTTTTTCCGGTATGCCGGGGCCAGTATCAGAGATGCTGACCAGCAGTGACTGACTTTTTATTTCCCGACAGCGGATGATGATATGCCCATGTCTGGTGAACTTGATGGCATTGCCCAGCAGATTGCCCAGAATCTGCTGCAGACGGATTGGATCGTTATAGATGACGGCTGGTATGTCGGGGGCGATATCCAGAATGACCGGAACGTTTTGCGACTGGGTGCTGAGCAGGGAAACCGTCGCTTCCAGGCATTCGTAAAGGTTGAATGCCTTGAAATTGATTTTGAATTTGCCGGATTCCAGGCTGGAATGGTCCAGTATTTCATTGACGATCGTCATTAAATTGGTAGCCGAGTTTTTTACCAGCCGGATTTGTTCGGCCTGTTTCTTCGACAGGTTCGTTTTCGACAGTAAATCCGCAAAGCCGATGATGCCGCTCATGGGGGTGCGTATCTCATGGCTGATGTGCGCCAGAAACTGGGATTTTATTTTATTTTGGGCAACGGCGAGGCGGCGCGCATTTTCCAGCGAGCGGTTTTTTTGCTCCAGCGATTTCAGGGTGATTCTCAGCTGATTGGTGGCATTGTCGACCTGTTGCTCGAGATACTGCTGGGTTTTTTGCAGGCCTATGGCCATGGAATTGAAGCCCTGACGCAGTTCTTCCAGTTCGGAATCGGCAATGAAGTCGGCCCGGGCATCCATATTGCCTTCCGAAATTTCCTTGACGGCACGAGTCAATTTGGTGATCGGTTCGCTGATCAACATCCCCAGCCGGAGTGCGAGCATTACCGTGATCAACAGGCCGGATGCGGTGATCACAAGGCTGTTGAACAGGATGGTGCGCTGGGTTTCCAGCGTACTAGCCAGTGACAGCTGAACCTCGACCGTGCCTATATTTCTGCTGTCTGTGCCGCTGTCGGATAGAAAGAAATAAGCGAGTTCATCGCTGGCGATATTTCTGGATTTGTTTTGTATCGGGGTGAAAACGACCGGCGATTGGAAACTCAACAGCAAGGCCCGGTCGGGTTGTGGAACCCATTTCGTGCTGGCCAGTTCCTGGCCGGCAATGTCGACGATACGCACCGCCACGACATCTTTTTCCAGCAGTATGGTGTTTGCCAGTTCCTGCAGGATCAGCTTGTTTTTTGAGGAAATGCCATAGACACTGGCTGTCGCGGCCTGCCGGGCAATGATATTGCCGCGATCGTTCAATGACTGTTCCAGGTCGTCGATGCGGTTTTCGATGAAATAGAAAGCCAGCACCGAGACCAGAAAAAATGCCGGGCCGATTCCAAGCAGTAGCAGGTGCAGCCTGATGCCTGATAATTTCATGCTGGCAAAGTTCCCGTTTTGTTTGGCCAATGTCTGCAGGGTACAATTTCCCTGCGTCGGTGCGATCCGGGACGGCAATTGCCAGAGGGCATCGGTGTCGAGAAAAATGACGGCATAGGCTGTTTTGAAGGCAAATTCACGGTCTGTGATATTGTGACAGTTTATGAAAATTAATTCTCCCATGCGCAATACAAAATCGGGGCGCCTGTTTTTTGGCGAGGTTTGCTTTAATTAGGACAACGATTTTCTGTGAATGGCGATGGGTGTTGCTGCTGGAAGTAAAGTGCTGTTATAAAGCTTTAGTATTTCATTAATCTCTGATATTCTATATAGCTTGATATTTTTCCATTTTGGGTACATTGTTACTCTCGCACAGATTGCCGGAAAACAACAACAATCGGCAGTTATATTTTATAAATCAAATAGAGGAGGTCGAAATGGCTCGCATAATCGTACTGGGCGCTGGAATTGGTGGCGTACCCATGGCTTATGAAATGAAGGAAATGGTGAAAAACAAACATGAAGTGATGGTGATTTCCGATACCCCCACTTTTCATTTTGTTCCTTCGAATCCCTGGGTGCCGGTGAAATGGCGCAAACCGGAAGACTTGAAGATCGAATTGGCGCCGGTAATGAAAAAGAAAGGCATCGAATTCGTGCAGAAGGCGGCAGTGAAGCTCGACCCTGAAAATAACAAGGTACATCTGGATGATGGTTCAGCGGTCGATTATGACTATCTGATTATCGCCACCGGGCCAAGACTGGCTTTCGATGAAGTGCCGGGCCTGGGGCCTGACGGTTTTACAGAATCGGTCTGCCATGTCGATCATGCTGCCGTGGCGGCTAAAGACTGGGATAAATTGCTGGAAAATCCGGGTCCCATCATCGTTGGAGCGGTGCAGGGCGCATCCTGTTATGGTCCGGCCTATGAATATCTGATGATTCTGGAAACCGAATTGCGCAAAAGAAAAATGCGCGATCAGGTGCCAATGACTTTTGTCACCGCGGAACCCTATATCGGACATCTGGGGCTGGGCGGTGTCGGTGACACCAAGGGACTGCTGGAGAGCGCATTGCGGGACAAGACCATCAAGTGGATCACCAATGCCAAGGTTGAAAAAATCGAAGAAGGCAAGATGTATGTGACCGAAGTCGATAGCGATGGCAAGGAAAAGAAAAAACATGAATTGCCCTTCAAGCACGCCATGATGCTGCCGGCATTTACCGGGGTCGACGCAGTGCGCAATGTCGATGCGAAAGGCCTGGTGAATCCCCGTGGCTTCGTCATCGTCGATGAATATCAGCGCAATCCGGCATTCAAGAATATCTATTCGGTTGGCGTGTGCATCGCCATACCTCCCGTCGAGCCGACCCCGCTGCCGGTCGGTGCGCCAAAGACAGGTTATATGATCGAATCCATGGTCACCGCAACGGCGCACAATATTGCCGATCAGCTGGCCGGCAAGGAACCATCGGAAAAGGCCACCTGGAATGCATTCTGTCTGGCGGATTTCGGCGATACCGGCGTGGCTTTTATCGCCAAGCCACAAATTCCACCGCGCAATACCACTTGGTCCTCGGAAGGCAGATGGGTGCATCTGGCGAAGATCATCTTCGAAAAATATTTCATGCGCAAAGTCAGAAAAGGCATCAGCGAACCATTTTACGAACGCATGATGCTGAAATTGCTGGGCATAGTACGGTTGAAATAGGAGATTGCAATGACTTTGGATCGTCTCGTACTGGCCTTTGCCGGTTCCTTTATCCTGCTGAGTCTGCTGCTGGCGCATTATCATTCCAGCTACTGGCTCTGGTTTACCGCATTCGTTGGCGCCAACCTGCTGCAGTCGGCCTTCACCGGCTTTTGCCCGCTGGCGATCATATTGAAAAAATTCGGTGTCAAACCTGGCAGCGCTTTTTAAGGCGAGTACCCCGTTAATTAGTTCCCGTCTATAAATGACGGGAACTAATCCGGTACAGGGAAGTGCCGGCATAATCAATGGCCACCAGCCATTGATTATGAATAAAACAGCAAATCGCATTTGCTGTTTTATTTCTATAAACAGCCCATGGATGGGTGTTTATAGACTCTAACTAGTTCCCGTCTATAAATGACGGGAACTAATGCAGCAGCTGTTTTTGTTATGACACTTAATGTCTTTTGCAGGTATTTTTTAATTCGACTATTTATCAGGCCATTGCACAATCATGGAAAACAGGTGCTGCACTAATCCGATACAGGGAAGTGACGGCATAGTCAATGGCCACAAGCCATTGATTATGAATAAAACAGCAAATCACATTTGCTGTTTTATTTCGGCTCTTCAGTGATATCTGTGGGTAAAAAAGTCCACTTTTTTAGCCATTGAACTGCGGACTCCATGCGGACAGACCGTGGATTTCACCCCGCCATCCCTGACGGGGTGAACGTGAGGAAAACCAGTGTTCGTAGAACACAGGTTTTCCTCACTAATCCACCGCCTGACCACACTCCGCCGGTGCAGGTGATGAGCAATTGAAGGCTTTCAATTAAGTAACAAGTTTTTAATACCGAAAAAAATGAGGCGCTAACGCGCATTTTATTTATATAATTCAATTTGATAGATTA
>JAJRWJ010000279.1 GCA_024276805.1 Gammaproteobacteria bacterium | reverse complement strand
GTGCTTTTTTCACCAAGCATGGGGCGGCAGGATCCGACACAACTCGCCGAGCAGATTCTTGCCGACCAGCTGCCGGTCCGCTTCCAGGTGCAGTTGCATAAACTGCTTTGGGGCGATATTCCCGGAAAATAGTTTTCTGCCATGACAAAGAAAGCCGTCATTCTGTTATCCGGTGGTCTGGATTCCATCACTACACTGGCAATCGCCCGGGACCAGGGATATTTATGCCATGCCCTGAGTTTCGATTACGGCCAGAAGCACTCTGCCGAATTGCATGCGGCAAGGCGGATAGCTGGTCACTATCAGGTCGAGGCGCATAAAATCATACACTTCGATCTGGACAGCATTGGCGGCTCGGCATTGACCGATGCCGGTATCTCCGTTCCGCAAACGCCTCAGAAAGGGATTCCGGTCACCTACGTGCCTGCCAGAAATACCATTTTTTTGGCCTTTGCCCTGGGTTGGGCGGAAGTGTTGCAGGCCCGTGATATATTTATCGGCGTCAATGCCGTCGATTATTCCGGCTATCCCGATTGTCGCCCGGAATTTATAACTGCCTTTCAGCAGCTGGCCAATCTTGCCACCAAGGCCGGCATCGAAGGCAACGCTGTTACCATTCAAACGCCCTTGATCGATTGGAGCAAGGCGCAAATCATCCGCAATGGCCTGGCCTTGGGGGTTGATTATGCACAGACTGTTTCCTGCTACAGTGCGGATGCCCAGGGACGGGCCTGCGGAAAATGCGATGCCTGCAGGCTTCGGGCGCAAGGATTTGCCGAAGCCGGCATCGAAGATCCGACCCGTTATCAGCACAGTATTTCTGATTGAATCTGTTCTGTGGACGGCAGGCGGCGGAAGTATTAGCCGCTGAAGCGATGCAGTGGGCTGTAAAACTCTCAATATGACTAAGCATGTCTCTCACGAAAGACAGTCATGCTGAATTATTACGTTGATTTTATCTCTAAAGTGGATAGAATCCTAGCCATATAATTTCCCAATATGGATGCCTATCATGTTCAGTGTCAATGATTTCCTGTCTTTTCAGATTCACGGTGGTTCCGGTGGGGTCGCCGAGGCAATGGAAAGTTTTCTGACCTTCATTGAAAGTCTGCTGGATAAAAATCCCGAGCAAATCTTTGCCACACTCATGCCCGGCTTCACGGCAATGGCAAACATCCATCCCTTGCTGGTGCATTTTCCCATCGCCCTGCTGAGTACTTTTTTTCTGCTCGATGTTTTTGGCAGCCTGTTCGGCCGGGATGCCTGGCGGCAGGCGGCAAGCTATCTGTTGTATCTGGGGACGATCGCCGCGCTGCTGACGGTGATGGCTGGCCTGCAGGCCGCCGGAATGGTTGCCCATGATGAGCTGGTGCACCAGATTATGGAGCGGCATGAAACCTTCGGCTTCAGCATTGCCAGCATTGCCGTTTTTTTATCATTGTGGCGACTGGTGAGCAGGGAATTCCCCAGGGCAGGGGGCAATTTCCTGTTTCTGCTCCTTGCCGCCCTGTTGAATCTGTTGATTGTTCTGGGCGCCGATCTGGGTGGACTGATGGTATACAAGCATGGCGTTGCCGTGGCTGCCGTGCCCGCACCTGTGGAAACGGCCGGGCATGATCATGGCCACAGTTACGGGCACAGTCATACCCACCAGCACTGAGACATGTGTTCCTTTCTGGTTTGATGTCGCCATCCTTGCCATCGACATCTTTGTCAGACCCCCTACTGTCTGGGTTTGATTAATATACTCTCCGCACATGAATTTTAAGAACCTCGGCAGACTCTTTTTTGCCGATGGCTGTGTTGAAAAATCTTGCTGTAGATTGATTGCTACAGCAGGATTTTTCGCCTTGCCCTCAACAAAAAATAGCCCACCAGAATACTGGAAATTCACATGCGAAGAGTATATTTTTCTTTGACTTATTCTGCTATAAACACTAGAATTCTTACATTATTCTTACTTTTTAGGTTTAATATTCATGAATACCACCAGACTATCAAGCAAAGGCCAGGTAATCATCCCCAAATCGCTGCGCACAGCCCACCACTGGGAAGCCGGGCAGGAACTTGTTGTGGTCGATACTGGTGATGGAATACTACTTAAACCCAAAACCCCATTCAGTGAAACCGACATTAGCGAAGTTGCCGCCTGTTTAAAGTATAAAGGGGAACCTAAATCAATTGACGATATGAATGCCGCCATTCAAAAAGGGATAAAGGACAAATTTCAATGATTGCGGTTGATACCAATATCATCATCCGCTTTCTCACTCAGGATGATGCCAAGCAGTACAAAAAATCATTTTCGATCTTCAACAGCCATGAAGTCTTCATTTCAGATACTGTCATTTTAGAGGCTGAATGGGTTTTAAGATATGCCTATGACTTCTCTGCCGGGGACATCTGTAACGCTCTGGTTAAATTATTCGGTTTACCCAATATTCACTTGGCAAATCCGACATTTATTTCTCTGGCTATTGAATGGCACAGACAGGGTATGGATTTTTCTGATGCTCTTCATCTGACTCAATGCCAACAGCTCGACAAG
>JAJRWJ010000278.1 GCA_024276805.1 Gammaproteobacteria bacterium | reverse complement strand
TTATCCTAAAAAAACCAATTTTGTACAAACCTGTTTTTCAGTAAACACTGCTTAATCCAGAGTTTCAGGCGACACAGGAACGTGTTGCCATAATCAATCACCGCATGCAATTGAAATGCAGAAAAACCGGAAATCCAATTTTCGATTGTCCGGCGCCGAAACAGCCAGGATAGCTTTGCTCAGCGACTCTTCAAAGGATTTCCTCGTTTTCCACGGATTTCAGCAATCCCAAATGTTTTTTATCGATTTCGACCGCCAGCTTCCAGCCTCCCGCGGTATTGTTTTCCTCTTCAATAATACGGGCGATATGGAACAGTCGCGCCCTGATGGCGCCCTGTGAAGGCAGCAGATGACACAACTTTCTGACCATGTTGCTGGAGAACAGCTCCGTCAAAGCCTGCACCAGCAAATCCAGTCCGTCGCCATGCTGAGCTGAAAGCCAGACACGAACAGGCTTGCCATGTTCGTCGCGATCGATCCTCGGCGCCATACCCGGGACCAGATCAATTTTGTTGTAAACCTGCAATTGCCTGATCCCATCAGCGCCGATTTCCTGCAAAATCTGTTCGACCTGATAAATGGTATCATCGCGATCCTCGGCATTCGCATCGATGATATGCAACAGCAAATCCGCTTCGCTGGCTTCCTGCAGCGTCGATCTGAAAGCCGCGACGAGTTCATGGGGCAGATGCCGGATAAAGCCGACGGTGTCGGCAAGAACAATTTCCGAGCCATTGCCCAACTGGCAGCGGCGCAGAGTTGGATCCAGGGTTGCAAACAACTGATTGGCCGCATAGCAGTCGGCGCCGGTCAACTTGTTGAACAAGGTGGATTTTCCGGCGTTGGTGTAGCCGACAAGGGAAATCGACGAGAGATCCGCTTTTTTGCGTTTCGCCCGTCCCTGATGCCGCTGCCGTGACACTTTTGCCAGACGCTGCTGAATTTGTCTGATGCGTATTCCCAGCAGCCGGCGGTCAGTTTCCAGCTGCGTTTCTCCCGGTCCGCGCAACCCGATCCCGCCTTTTTGTCTTTCCAGATGCGTCCAGCCGCGCACCAGACGCGTGGACAAGTGGCGCAACTGCGCGAGTTCAACCTGCAGCTTGCCTTCAAATGTCTGGGCGCGCTGGGCAAAAATATCCAGAATCAGTCCGTTTCGATCGACCACCCGGACAGACAAGGCCTTTTCCAGGTTGCGTTCCTGACTCGGAGAAAGCGGATGATTGAACAACACGATATCCGCGCCATGCTCAGTCACGGCCTGTTGCAGTTCTTCCAGCTTGCCGGTACCGATGAAATATTTGGGATCAGGAGTGCCGCGACTGCCGGTCAGAATGAAAACCGGTTCCGCGCCAGCAGATTTTGTCAACTCCTGCAATTCGAGCAGATCTTCCTGACCCGCCCGCAAGGTCAGGTGAACCAGAATTGCCCGCTCACCCGCATCTGGACGTTCAAACAATAAAGTTCACCAAATCAATATAAATCATAGAGGGGTTATTCATCGATTGTTTCGCTGTCCCGAAAAAATTTTACAGCCTTCCCGGGAACAATGGTGGAAATGGCATGTTTATAGACCATTTGATTGATAGTATTTTTCAGCATAATGACATATTGGTCAAATGAGTCTATTCGTCCCTGCAGTTTGATGCCATTCATTAAAAAAATCGATACCGGAGTATGTTCTTTTCTCAAGGCATTCAAAAAAGTATCCTGCAAATTCTGACCTTTTGACATCCGCTTTCTCCTTATTATTTTTATCGAGGTTATAGGCTACCATAATGGCAGTCGATGACTAATAGAAAAAAATGAATTTTTCCCATCTGCCAGCAAGACAGCAATCGTAATCAATCCTGTAACACAATGTGTCAAACGGGGTATGCCTCATTGAAAAAGCCAGCCATCAATGCATGAGATTGAGGCAAAAGTTGTTTTTTCAAGCTTCGCTTGGACAATACCGGAAATTCCATTGAAGCCAGCCTCATGCTTTGAGCTGGTTTTTTAAGCGCTGCCTCCTGTGGCAAGCCGGCCAGCAGATAAAACAGCATATTGCATGCAATGGAACAGAAAACGACATACCGTTCAGCACTAAAAGACACTGTAATTGTACAAAAGTTTCCCTGATCATCAAGCTTCCGCAATTCAGCCCGGAATGCTGCAGCGCCTGTTCAGTTCCCGTCTGTAAATGACGACAAGCAATGCGGCACAGGGTTGTGCCGGCATAATCAATGGCTTGTGGCTATTGATTATTATGCATAAACATTTCATGGCTGGGTTTTCATGGATGCTGACCAAGTGGAATATTTTTACGATATCACAGTAACTTGCAAGCGTCGCAAGGCATCAAGGTAAAATACTGCCGTACTGGTACAGCACCCAGCAAGTTCTACTGACAACGTGACGGTCTATCTTTGCAATAGCTGCGCCTGCCAGGCCGGCGCTCATTTGCCTTGCTCTGGAAAATCCATGCTCGCCACATTCTGTGTATTGCTTACTGGTTGCTGTACTAGCGAAAATGTGGCAGCTGAATGCCATGCTTCTTGACTTTGTTATAAACCGCCCGGGTACTGATTCCCATCCCGACCGCCACTTTGCTCACATCTCCCTGGTTAAGCTTAAGGGAATTCTCCAGATATCGACGCTCAGCATTGTCGACCACCCGCTCCCGAAGCGTTTTCCAGTCCGAATCCACTTCCCGCCGGGTCTTTTCCCTGCCGGACTGGGCCAGATCCAGCGTCGTCAACTGCTCTCCCTTGGTAAACAGCATGCTGCGCTCCAGAGCATTTTCCAGTTCCCGCACATTACCAGGCCAGGAATAGTCCCGTATTCGCTGCATCACTTCCCGACTGACCGACTGCACCTGTTTGTTGTGTTTTTTGCCCAGCCGCTTCAGGATCAATTGTACCAGATAGGGCAAATCCTCTGGCCGATCCACGAGTGGGGGAATCACCAGGCTGATGACATTGACGCGGTAAAACAAGTCGCTGCGAAATTTACCCTGCAGCACGAGTTGTTCCAGATCCTGATTGGTCGCCGATACGATGCGCACATCCACCAGCAAGGTTTGTTTGCCTCCGACACGTTCCAGCTCACCTTCCTGTAATACCCTCAGCAGCCGGGTTTGCGCCGCCTCGGACAAGGCATCCACTTCATCGAGAAACAATGTGCCGCCCTGCGCCCGTTCAAAAAAACCCTGATGCACTTCCACGGCCCCGGTGAATGCTCCTTTTTCATGACCAAACAAGGCTGTTTCAATCAGGCTTTCCGGTATCGCTCCACAATTGATGGCCAGGAAGGGTTTCGCGCACCTTTCACTCATCGCATGAATGGCTTTTGCAACCAGTTCCTTGCCCACGCCTGTCGGGCCATTGATCAGCACCGTCGCGACAGTCGGCGAAATCACTTCTATATCCTGCAAAATCTTCTGCATGGCTGGTGATTTGGCAACGATCGCAGGTGGTTGAATCTTTTTGCCGGCCGACTTGCCACGCATTCGCCAAATTTTGTCCATACTCTCTTCGATCCGCGACTGCAGATTATCCATGTCCAGTTTTTCCTGCA
>JAJRWJ010000277.1 GCA_024276805.1 Gammaproteobacteria bacterium | reverse complement strand
GGCGTAATAAACCGCACTGAGACCAATCGCCGCCCAGATACCCGTTTTTCTGGCCAGCCCGGTCAGCAGCATGCCACGAAACAGCGGCTCTTCCAGCAGAGAAATAATCAGCGCGGTCAGCAGCGTTCCCGCCAATGCCTTACTGACATCAGCCATGTTCCAGACCCGCCCCTGGTCGAAGACCTCTATATCGAGAAGCCAGAGCATTATCAGAACCGGCATCAGGGTCAGCAGGGCAATACCCAACCCGGCCAGCAACTGCCGGAAAAATACAGCCCCGGGGGCAAAACCGATATCCCGCCAGGTCAGTTTCAGCCAGGACATCCACGGCAGGATACTCAGGATCAACAGAATCTGGGTGGTTCTGCTGATCACCTTGCGCAATGGGAACTGATCGCCGATACCAAGCACGACAAAATAACCCAGGACACTGGCGATACCTGCGGCAATCAGCAATACAGCGAGCGGGGTCAGAGCATACAAAGCATATCTGATGTGCATATACAGCGCTCAGTTGTGGCCATTGCCGGCGAAGTCACCCCACAGCATCTGCACCGATGCCAATGCGGCAAGGGCTGCCGTCTCAGCTCTCAGGATCCTCCTGCCGAGCCGCACAGGAATGAAGCCTGCCTGGCTGGCCGCTTCACGCTCGTGTTCGGCGAATCCGCCCTCCGGCCCGGAAAGCAGCGTCACTTTACCCTGATCGGGCTGCAGCCTTGCCAGTGTCGTTGGCGCATCGGGATCGAGAAAAAGACGCAATCCGGAGGCCGCATCCAGACAGTCATGGAATCGGACCGGTATCCGCACCTCGGGCACCTCCGCCCGGCCACACTGCTCCGCGGCATGCTGGGCAATTTTCTGCCAATGTTGCAGTTTCTGGGTCATTTTTTCAGCCGTCAGCTTCACCATGCAACGCTCGCTAAACAATGGGGTGATGCCGTTGACACCCAGCTCGACGGCCTTCTGGATCGATAAATCCATTCTGTCACTTCGGGAAATCGCCAGGGCCAGGCAGGTCTGCAACGGCGACTCCACATCCCTGGCAAGCCATTGCCCAACCTCGACAGCGACCCGCCTGCGGCTGACTTCCAGCGTTCTGGCCCGCCATTCACCACCCTGGCCATTGAACAGCGTCAGCAGTGCGTCTTTCTTCAGGCGCAATACGCTGCGCACATAATGGCCGCTGTCCTGGTCCAGCTCCAGATGCAGCCCACTTTGCAAAGGCTGCGGCAAATACAGTCGGGAAATCCGCATCTTGCCTGCTTCCTCGGTCAGCTGCCGGTAAACTGCCGCATGACAGCAGAATGCCATGCGACAGGCATGATCAAAGGTTCAGATTCTTCCAGATTGCCTGGACCGGCCCGGCCTGGTTCATGGTATAGAAATGCAGGCCGGGGGCGCCGTTGTCCAGCAGGCGCTGACAGAGACCACTGACCACATCGACGCCGAATGCCCGCGCCGATTCGACATCATCACCAAAGCATTCCAGACGTTTGCGCATCCATCGTGGAATATCGGCGCCGCACATGTCGGAGAAGCGGAACAATTGTGTATAATTGAAAATCGGCATGATGCCGGGCACGATGGGGATGTCGATTGCCAGTTTTTCACAGGCGTCGACAAAATAGAAATAGGCATCGGCATTGTAGAAATACTGGGTGATTGCCGCATCCGCACCCGCATCGACCTTGCGCTTGAAATTCTTCAGATCTTCGATGCCGTTGGCTGCCTGGGGGTGTACTTCGGGATAAGCCGCGACGTGAATCTGGAAATGCTGTCCCGACTCCTGACGGATAAATTCGACCAGTTCATTGGCATACCTGAATTCACCGGCCGACATCATGCCCGATGGCAGGTCCCCGCGCAACGCGACAATTTTCCGAATACCGTGATCTCGATAGCTTTTCAGGATCTGGCGAATGTTGTCCCGGGTCGAGGCGACACAGGACAGGTGCGGAGCCGCGCTGATGCCGCTCTGCTGAATCTTCAAAACCGTATCATAAGTCTTGTCCCGGGTCGAACCGCCGGCGCCGAATGTCACCGAAAAAAAATCCGGGTCCAGCTTCGACAGTTCTCTGTGAACTTTCTGCAGACTGACCTCGCCGGCCTCTGTCTTGGGAGGATAGAATTCAAAACTGTACAGCTTCGGATATTTTCGTTGCGACTGCATTATTATAATGTCTTGATCTGCTATGCGAAGAAGGCTGCACGAGCGGCCCTGGCAAGGGAATGGATCGCTATGTGCACGGCATCGGCTGCACAATCAACCTGCAGGCGTCACTATCACCTTACAGGCTGATCCCTGCAACAACCTTGATACAATCAATAGCGATAATGCTCCGGCTTGTAGGGCCCATCGACGGGCACGCCAAGATATTCGGACTGCTCTTCCGTCAGCTGGGTCAAATGCACTCCCAGTTGACCAAGATGCAGGGCGGCAACTTTTTCATCCAGTTTTTTGGGCAGAATATACACTTTGTTTTCGTACATGTCGGCATTCTTCCATAATTCAATCTGCGCCAGCACCTGATTACAGAAGGAATTGGACATCACGAAGCTGGGATGACCGGTCGCGCAACCCAGGTTGACCAGCCGCCCCTCGGCAAGCACGATGATTCTCTTGCCATCCGGAAAAATGACGTGGTCGACCTGCGCCTTGATATTTTCCCATTGGTAATTGCGCAGCGAGGCAATGTCGATTTCAGAATCGAAGTGCCCGATATTGCAGACGATGGCTTGGTTTTTCATTGCCGCCATGTGGTCATGGGTAATGACGTCACAGTTGCCTGTTGCGGTAACGAAAATGTTTCCCTGCGGCGCCGCTTCCTCCATCGTGACCACTCTAAAACCCTCCATGGATGCCTGCAAGGCACAGATCGGATCGATTTCGGTGATCCAGACGGTAGCGCCCTGGCCGCGTAACGACTGTGCACAGCCCTTGCCGACATCACCGTATCCGCAGACCACTGCAATCTTGCCGGCGATCATCACGTCGGTTGCACGCTTGATGCCATCCAGCAACGACTCGCGGCAACCATACAGATTGTCGAATTTGGATTTGGTGACCGAGTCGTTGACATTGAAAGCCGGCACTCTGAGCAGCTGATTTTCCAGCATTTCATAAAGACGCATGACGCCGGTGGTGGTTTCTTCCGACAGGCCCTTGACATCATCCATCAAATCGGCATATTTCTCATGCATGATCAGGGTCAAATCGCCGCCATCATCGAGTATCATGTTCGGTCGCCAGCCATTCGTACCCTCGATGGTCTGAATGATGCACCATTCCGCCTCCTCCTCGGTCTCGCCCTTCCAGGCGAACACCGGAATACCGGCTGCCGCCATGGCTGCCGCGGCATGATCCTGGGTGGAAAAAATATTGCAGGAAGACCAGCGCACTTCCGCGCCCAGCGCGGTCAAGGTTTCGATCAGCACTGCGGTCTGTATGGTCATATGCAGACAGCCGGCAATCCGTGCCCCCCGCAACGGCTGCTCTTCCCCGTATTCCTTACGCAACGCCATCAATCCCGGCATTTCCGTTTCTGCAATGTTGATTTCCTTGCGTCCCCATTCCGCGAGACTTATATCCGCCACTTTATAGTCGTTCATCATCGATTCCTGTGCATCTGATTGTTTTTGATTTACCTGGGCAACCAGCAACAACTACCCCCCATCCTGCACACCCAGGTGGAATGTTGATTGCCAGCCGCCTTGAACCCGAACTACTTGCAGTCCGGGACAGCAGCTGTCACTGCCTGCCCCGGAAAGTATCCCCGGCCTATTTGACGGCAGCCTCTTTGAGCATTTCCGCCTTGTCGGTTTTTTCCCAGCTGAAAGAACTTTCGGTACGGCCAAAATGTCCATACGCCGCAGTTTGTCTGTAGATGGGTTTGAGCAACCCCAGCATCGCTATCAGACCTTTTGGCCTGAGATCGAAATGCTCCCTGATAATCGTGACCAACCGTTCCTCGCTGACCGTGCCGGTGCCGAATGTTTCCACACTGATGGACGTGGGTTCCGCCACGCCGATCGCATAGGAAACCTGTATCTCACATCTTTCCGCCAAGCCTGCGGCAACGATATTTTTTGCCACATAGCGGGCCATATAGGCAGCGGAACGATCCACCTTGGAAGGATCCTTGCCGGAGAAAGCACCGCCACCATGGCGCGCCATGCCGCCATAGGTATCGACGATGATTTTCCGGCCGGTCAGGCCGCAGTCACCAACCGGTCCCCCGATAACGAACTGTCCGGTGGGATTGATGAAATATTTTGTCTCTTTATGCAACCATTCCCGCGGCAGAACGGGCAGGATAATTTCATCCATGACCGCTTCGTGAACCTGCTTCTCGGCAATATCCGGTGCGTGCTGCGTGGACAATACCACCGCATCGATCGCCACGGGCTTGTGATTCTCGTAGCGGAAGGTTATCTGGCTTTTTGCATCGGGGCGCAGCCATGGCAGGGTCTTGTTTTTTCTCACTTCTGACTGACGCTGCACCAGCCGGTGTGAATAGGTAATAGGCGCCGGCATCAAAACATCGGTTTCATTGCTGGCGTAGCCGAACATCAAACCCTGGTCGCCGGCCCCCTGTTCATGATCTTCCGCCTCATCGACACCCAGGGCAATATCCGGCGACTGCTTGCCAATGGCATTCAGGACCGCGCAGCTCTGCCAGTCGAAGCCTATTTCCGGGTCATCATAACCGATCTCTCTGACCACGTTTCTTACCAGGGATTCGGTATCGACCCAGGCATTGGTGGTGATTTCACCGGCCAGGATCACCATGCCGGTTTTCACCATCGTTTCACAGGCTACCCGCGATGTAGGATCCTGCTCCAGCAAGGCATCGAGGACCGCATCCGAGAGCTGATCTGAAATCTTGTCTGGATGACCTTCGGAAACAGATTCCGATGTAAATAGAAAATTATCACTCACTGTTACTTTCCTTGGGTTGTTATGATTTGGAAATTCCTGGAATTATTCCAGCCGGCTATGGTTCACGCAGTACTCGCAGTCAGCATGACAAACATCAGTCACTTCCTTACCTGGCAACGAACCGGCGCCTGATTCAGGAACAACAGCGCCGTTCCGTCGGGTTAAACAAAAGGCCGCCTGGAGGCAGCCCTGCTTGGCTTGCTAAGGTGGTGGGCCCTGAAGGACTCGAACCTTCGACCTGCCGATTATGAGTCGGATGCTCTAACCAACTGAGCTAAGGGCCCAATAATAAAATTACTTTGCAAGAGAATAAACCGGCATGCCAGCGCAAGCACCGTCAGCCGGCGATGCTACCGGTAGGTATTATTCAGAGTCCAGAAAACATCTCAGCTGTTCGGAACGCGTGGGATGACGCAGTTTGCGCAAAGCCTTCGCCTCTATCTGGCGAATCCTCTCCCGGGTGACATCGAACTGCTTGCCCACTTCTTCCAGGGTATGGTCGGTATTCATATTGATGCCGAAACGCATACGCAGGACCTTTGCTTCCCTGGCCGTCAACCCTGCCAGGACATTCTGCGTCGATTCCCGCAAGCCGGCAAAAGTTGCCGATTCCACTGGCGACAATACCTTGGCATCTTCGATGAAATCCCCCAAATGGGAATCTTCATCATCACCTATGGGTGTCTCCATGGAAATCGGTTCCTTGGCAATTTTCAATACCTTGCGCACCTTGTCTTCGGACATTTCCATGCGCTCCGCCAATTCTTCAGGGGTAGCCTCGCGACCTTTCTCCTGCAATATCTGCCTGGAAATACGGTTCAGCTTGTTGATCGTTTCTATCATATGCACAGGAATACGAATGGTCCTGGCCTGGTCGGCAATGGATCGGGTGATCGCCTGCCGGATCCACCACGTTGCATAGGTCGAGAACTTGTAACCCCGCCGGTACTCGAACTTGTCCACCGCCTTCATCAGGCCGATGTTGCCTTCCTGAATCAGATCGAGAAATTGCAGACCACGATTGGTGTATTTTTTTGCGATGGAAATGACCAAACGCAAATTGGCCTCGATCATTTCTCTTTTTGCCCGCCTGGCCTTTGCCTCACCAATCGACATGCGCCGATTGATATCTTTGAGCGCGGCAATTGTCAACCCCTGTTCCGCTTCGATTCTGGCCAATACCTTTTGCGCCGACCTGATTTCCTCCTGATGCTCCGCAAGAACATCCGAATAAGGATGCGCGCCATCCAGATATTGTTTCAGCCAGGCAGAACTGGCCTCATTTTCAGTAAAGGAATTGATGAAATCCTTGCGTGGCATTTTTGCCTTGCGCACACAGATATCCAGTATTTTCTTTTCCTGGGCGCGGATCTGGTCGATGACCTTGGCAAATTCCGCGACAGTTTTTTTGAAATACTGCGGCGTCCATTTGAATACCAGAAAACATTCCCCCAGTGCATCAAAGGCCTGCTCGGTTTTTTCATGGCCGTAGCCATATTTTTTCAAACAGTTGTTGACCGTCTTCAATTTTTTTCTGAGCAGCTCGACTTTCTCCCTGGCTTCCTCATAGTCCAGCCCGGCCGGCTCCTCAATTTCGTCATCGGATTGACCGGCGACTGCTGCCGGCGCCTCGAGACCTTCAGGCTCTTCAAGATCGACGAAATCAGTCATCAAATCAGTCAATCGCGGCCCGTTTTCGGTACCGATGGCATCGAATGCAGTAATAAAATCATTGACCACATTACCGGATCTGGAAACAGCCTTGACTACCTGCCGCAAACCATCTTCGATTCTTTTGGCAATTTTCAGCTCATCTTTCCTGCTCAACAAACCCACGGATCCCATTTCCCGCATATACATCCGCACCGGATCCGAGGTACGGCCAAATTCACTGTCCACCGAAGCCAGGGCCGCCACTTCCGCCACATCATCATCGTCAGCTGCCACAGCGGCAGCGGCATCGGTAATCAGGGTATCATCATCGGGCGCAACTTCATGCACACTGATACCCATATCATTGATCATACCAATGATGTCTTCAATCTGCTCGGGATCGACAATATCGCCAGGCAGGTGATCATTGACTTCCGCATAAGTCAGATAACCCTGTACTTTACCCTTTGCTATCAAATCCTTGAGTTTGGATTGTTGCTGTTCTTGACTCATTATCTACCCATAAATATACTGCAATTCATTCTAATGAACAGGAAATTATATCAATCCAAAGATCGATATACAAGATTGTTTCAACGTGATTTGGTCAGCATGGCCAGCAACAATTCACGTTCCTGGCGATTCAGACCTTGCGCCCTCTCCCTGGCGAGTAGCTCCTCCAGCCTTTGCTCGCCGGCCTGTACGACCAGCCGGTCCAGAGCATCACCGAATTCCGCTGCCACTCCCTGTTCGGGGATCAACAACGACAAACTGGCAAGAGAATGCACCTGCTTTTCCTCGGGCAAACCACGAAAGCCTTCTACCAGAACAGCCATGGAAGCCTGCGGATTGTCGGCGATCCTTTGTAAAATTTTGCCTAGCAGGGAAACTCCCGGAAACTCCAGGCCTGACCAGTCTATTCGTTTTTGTTCGGCAATTTCGGCGAGTTCAGGGTATTGCAGCAACAAGGCAATGGCGGTCCGCGCAGGAGACAGCTTGCTCCTCCCGGACCGGCGCATTCCATTCATTTGGCCTTTAAGTGTAGCCCCAATTGTCGAAACTGCCAGCGAATCGACTTTGCTCAACTCCTGAAGCCGGGCAAACATCATCTCCCGAAAAATACCCTTGGGCATTTTTTCCAGCAAAGGACGCGCCTTCTCCACCAGCCTGACCCGCCCTTCCAGTTCCTGTAAATTCAAATCGGCAGTCATCTGCTGAAAAAAATAGTCGGACAATGGCGCCGCCATGGCAACCTGCTCGACAAAATAATCCCTGCCTTTTTCCCGGATCATGGTATCCGGATCATGACCTCCAGGCAGCAGCATGATCCTGATCTGCCGACCATCCCTGAGACTCGGCAAAACCACATTCACGGCTTTCCAGGCAGCCTGCCTGCCCGCCGTATCGCCATCGAAACAAAAAACCAGTTCCGGGACGAAACGAAACAGCATATCCATATGCGCCTGGGAAGCCGCCGTTCCCAGCGTCGCCACTGCATAATCGATGCCGAACTGCGCCAGCGCTATGACATCCAGGTAGCCTTCGACAAGCAAAATTCGCTGTGGTTTAATTTTTTTTTTCAGCAGCTCATACAGGCCATAAACTTCCTTGCCCTTATGAAACACCGGCGTCTCCGGAGAATTCAGGTATTTCGGCTGGACATCTCCCAAGGCGCGACCGCCAAAACCCAGCACCCGGCCACGACGGTCGCGAATGGGAAAAATCAGCCTGTCGCGAAAGCGCCCGTAAACACCGCCATCGTCCTGACTGGCCAGCAGACCAGCCTCGACCAGCAAGTGTCGATCAAAACGCCGCAACAGCGCACGCCAGTCGTCAGGTGCGTAGCCCAGGGCGAAATCCCGCGCCACCTCACCCGAGACACCTCTGCCGCGCAGGTAGGCGATGGCTTTTTCCCCTTTCGGATCGCTGCGCAGCTGCTGTCGATAAAATTCTTCGACCTGCTTCAGCAGATCATAGACGCCAGCCAAGTCGGCCTTCTGACTGGCGGACCGATAATCAACCGCCTCCCTGGGCACATCGACGCCGACAAAGGCGGCCAGGTCCTCGACGGCCTCGACAAAGTCGAGATTCGAGTAGTCCATCAGGAAACCGATGGCATTGCCGCTGGCGCCACAGCCGAAGCAATAAAAGAACTGTTTGTTGCGACTGACTGAAAAACTGGGGGTTTTTTCGCTATGAAAAGGACAGCGGGCAACATAATTGCTGCCGGTTTTTTTCAAGGGGACAAACGAATCGATCAGATCGACGATGTCGACCCGAATCAGGAGATCGTCTATGAACGAACGTGGAATTCTTCCCGACATTGGAATGGGTTTGCCCGACACACTACGGACAGGGGCAGGGTGGCAAGCCCGCCGCTCAACCGGCCGCCAGAACAGCCTTGATTTTGCCGCTGACCACAGACATATCCGCCCGGCCCTGCATTTTTGGCTTTAGCAGCCCCATTACCTTGCCCATATCCTTGATCGACGCAGCGCCGGTCTGGGTGATTGCCTCCCTGATCATCGCGTCAATTTCGTCGTCGCTCAACGGCTGCGGCAAAAACTCCTGAATCACCAGAATTTCGGCCGCCTCGATTTCCGCCAGATCCTCGCGGCCAGCGTCACGATACTGGCGAATCGATTCGCGGCGCTGTTTGAGCATTTTATCCAGCACTTCGATCATCTGCTGCTCAGTCAGGACGATTCGATCATCGACTTCCCGCTGCTTGACAGCGGCCATGATCAAACGAATCACCGCCAAGCGCTTCTTGTCGCCGCCTTTCATGGCGGCTTTCATCGCCTCCCGGATGCGGTTTTGTAATGAATCCATGTGTCAGTCAGCTACAGTTGCGGACGACCGCGGCGCAGGTTTTTCAGCGCATAGCGTTCTCGCGACAATTTTTTCAAATGCCGCTTGACCGCCGCAGCCGCCTTTCGTTTGCGCTCCGCAGTTGGTTTTTCGTAGAATTCGCGGCGGCGCACTTCAGCCAGAACACCGGCTTTTTCGCAGGCGCGTTTGAAACGACGAATCGCAATATCAAAAGGCTCGTTTTCTTTTACTTTCACAGCTGGCATAGATTTATTACCCAATTTTGTTAATATCTTTAATTATTTGCAGTAGTATCCTGACATCGAACACGCTTTGTCGACGCAAGTGAACCCTTGATTATACCCTTTATTTTCCGATTTTCAAAAACCAATGTATGTTTTAGGCATAGAAACCTC
>JAJRWJ010000276.1 GCA_024276805.1 Gammaproteobacteria bacterium | reverse complement strand
GGCTCCTTTGGTCATTGCCATCAGCCGGGAAGATCTGATGCTGGAACATTTCATCAGCACCTGGATTAAACTGAAACAGACAGATGGTACGATCGACACCTTGTTCGAGCACTGGATCAGTGGCCGAGGCAATCAATACCATAAACCCCGCTGGAATCTTGCAGAATATATTTTACAAAAATGGCATGCCAGGGATTGAGAATGACAAGCGGCTGAACAGCCAAGTTGGATGTGCGGAGAGTAGATGTTTGTGCCACGATCCGGGCAGAGTGTACTGCGCGGCTGGACACCTGCCATGCAAAGTGCAGCGGTATAAACCTCAAATCTGTTATAATAACTGATTGAATTGCAGGTGCTGCCAGAACTGTCAACCTGGAAATAACAGGATCCTGGCGTGTGCTCTGAACACAGTCCATTCCCAGACCATTTACTCAACTGACTCTATATTTACGTGAATCAATCACATATCCGGAATTTCTCCATTATCGCCCATATCGATCATGGCAAATCGACGCTGGCGGACCGCTTCATTCAATTGTGTGGGGGGTTGACGGACCGTGAGATGTCCAGCCAGGTGCTGGATTCCATGGACATAGAACGGGAGCGCGGCATCACCATCAAGGCGCAGAGCGTGACGCTGCATTTCCAGGCGAAAGACGGCGAGATCTATCAGTTGAATTTTATCGACACCCCCGGACATGTGGATTTTTCCTATGAAGTGTCACGCTCGCTGGCTGCCTGCGAAGGCGCGCTGTTGGTCGTGGATGCCGCCCAGGGCGTAGAGGCGCAAAGTGTCGCCAACTGCTATACGGCGATCGAACTGGGTCTGGAAGTCGTGCCGGTACTGAACAAGATAGATTTGCCTTCCGCCGAGCCGGAACGGGTCATGGCGGAGATCGAAAACGTCATCGGCATACCGGCGGACGAGGCACTGAAAATCAGCGCCAAGACCGGTGTCGGTGTCGAGGATGTGTTGAATCAGCTGGTGGAAGTCGTGCCGCCACCGCAGGGAGACGAGAATGCGCCGCTGCGGGCGTTGATCATCGACTCCTGGTTCGACAGCTATCTGGGCGTGGTATCGCTGGTCAGAATCGTCAATGGCAGCATCCGCAAGAAACAGAAAATCATCGTCATGTCCACCGGCAAGTCTTTCCATGCCGAAACGGTGGGGATTTTTACCCCGAAAAGGACCGAGCAGGATATGCTGCATACCGGCGAAGTGGGTTTTATCGTCGCCGGCATCAAGGATATCTTTGGCGCTCCGGTGGGCGATACCATTACCGCGGCAGACAATCCGGCGTCCGAAGCCCTGCCCGGGTTTCAAAAAGTCCAGCCGCGCGTTTTTGCCGGTTTGTATCCGGTCAGCTCCGACGATTACGAGAGCCTGCGCGAGGCCCTGGACAAACTGCACCTGAACGATGCGGCACTGCATTTCGAGCCGGAAACATCCCAGGCCTTGGGATTCGGTTTTCGCTGCGGTTTTCTGGGCATGCTGCATATGGAAATCGTCCAGGAACGCCTGGAGAGAGAATACCATGTCGACCTGATCACCACCGCACCAACCGTGATCTATGAAGTGGAGACCCATGGTCATGACATCATCATGGTGGACAACCCGGCAAAACTGCCGGATGCGGGCAGCATAGAGGAAATCAGGGAGCCCATCATACAGGCCAATATACTGGTGCCACAGGATTATCTGGGCGCCATCATCAGCCTGTGTATCGAGAAACGGGGCATACAGAAGGACATGCAATACATGGGTTCACAGGTTGCTCTGAGCTATGAGCTGCCCTTGAGCGAAGTGGTTCTGGATTTTTTCGATCGCCTGAAATCGGCGAGTCGTGGCTTCGCCTCTTTCGATTATGAATTCAAACGATTTCAGCCGGCAGCGCTGGTGAAGCTGGATCTACTGATCAATGGTGAAAAAGTGGATGCGCTGTCGATTATCGTGCATCGTGATATGAGCCAGAACCGCGGTCGACAACTGGTGGAAAAAATGAAGGAATTGATTCCCAGACAAATGTTCGAAGTGGCCATACAGGCGGCGATCGGGTCGAAAATCATCGCCCGTTCTACGGTCAAGGCGATGCGCAAGAATGTCACGGCGAAATGTTATGGCGGCGATATCACGCGTAAAAAGAAACTGCTGGAAAAGCAGAAGGCCGGTAAAAAACGCATGAAACAGGTGGGCAAGATCGATATTCCCCAAGATGCATTCCTGGCTGTTTTGCAGGTTGGCAAGGACTGATACCGACCGACAGCAACTTTTTTGTCGGTGACCGACCCCTGGCAAATACGGTAATCTATTTTCGAATAACCTAGACACTACACATGGATTTTGATTTTTCTTTCTTTTTACTGGCTGCGACGGTTGTGACCGGAATCATCTGGGGCGGCTACCGGTTATGGCTCAAAGTATCTGCGCATCCCTATGTCGAAGAAAAAGAGCCGCTGCTGGTTGAATATGCGCGTTCTTTTTTCCCCATTGTGCTGATTGTACTGCTGTTGCGTTCATTTCTCGTGGAACCCTTTCGCATACCATCCGGGTCGATGATGCCAACGCTGCTGATTGGTGATTTTATTCTGGTAAACAAATATACCTACGGCATTCGCCTGCCGGTGCTGAACGACAAAATCATCGAAATCGGTGAGCCTGAAAGGGGCGACATAATCGTTTTCCGCTTTCCACGAAATCCTTCCATAGACTATATCAAGCGGGTGATAGGACTGCCAGGAGACCGGGTCGCCTATTACAATAAAATCGTCTATATCAATGGACAACCAGCCAGACAGGTTTCGTTGGGACGTTACCGGGGAGTCGGGCAGGGGAGCAACATGACTGGCGCGGAACTGCGCCTGGAAGACCTGTTTGGTGTTGAGCATGATATACTGGTCCGGCCGGGCGGGCCTTCCGCCGAAGGTGTCTATATCGTTCCGGAGGGTCATTATTTCGTCATGGGCGACAATCGTGACAACAGCAATGACAGCCGGTTTTGGGGCACGGTGCCGGAAGAAAACCTGGTGGGCAGGGCTTTTTTCATCTGGATGAACTGGGACTGGCAGCATAAAGGTATCGGTTTCGACCGCATCGGTACGATTTTGAATTGATACCGATGCTCTGGAATGCATGCGGTCAAAAGCCATTTGCCACTCATTCAAGTAACTCTGCACAGGTTCAACGCCTGGCGTCGTTCAGGCAACAATTGCGTTGCACAGCTGATTTCATTTTTTACAGTTGCCGGCTATGCTTAACAGATACATGCAACGCTATGCTACTGGAGACGACAATGACGAGTTACCGTAAACGGGAACAGGGGTTGACTTTCATCACCCTGACCTTGATATTGGTCCTGATCGGTTTTTTCACCCTGCTGGTGTTGAAAATTGGTCCCATCTATATGGATCACAGCAAGGTGATGAATGCGCTGACTGCGTTGGAACCAACCATTGACGTGGAAACGAAAAGCAAGCGGGAAATACGCGATATTCTCGAGAAACGCTTCGATATCAATTATGTCTATGACATCGACCTGCAGGATGTGGAAATCACCAAGGCCCATGACAATCATGTCAAAGTCAGGATCGCCTATGAAGTGGTCAAGCCCATCATGGGTAATTTGAGCGTTTTGGTGGAATTCAATGACGTTATCGAGGTTGGCGAGGAGTGATTGGAAAACCAGAAATTCTGGGTAGAAAACTCGGGTTGAAATTCCACAACAGCGCGCTTTTCACCCTGGCGTTGACGCATCGCAGTGCCGGAGCAAAGAACAATGAGCGTCTGGAGTTTCTGGGGGATGCGATCCTGGGATTTGTCATCGCGCAGCAATTGTATGAACAATTTCCGGAAGCCAGTGAAGGCGTGTTGAGCCGGCTGCGTGCCGGCCTGGTCAATCAGCAGTCCTTGGCGGCACTGGCAAGAAAGCTCGATCTGGGAAATTACCTGAAGCTGGGCTCGGGAGAGCTGAAAAGTGGCGGCTATCGGCGCGACTCGATCCTCTCCGATGCACTGGAGGCGATCATGGGTTCCATCGTCCTGGATCAGGGGGTGGAGGTATGCCGACAATGGATACTGAAACTCTTTGCCGATGATCTGGCGAAATTGTCTCTGGACAATTGGCAAAAAGACCCCAAGACCCGCTTGCAGGAACTGATGCAATCCAGGCAGCTGGAACTGCCGGAATATACACTGGTGTCATTGTCTGGACAGAACCATGCACAACTGTTCAAGGTACAATGCCGGGTGGCGATGCTCGACCAGCCCTGTTTTGGCACTGGAACATCCCGAAAAAAAGCGGAGCAGGCCGCGGCGGAACAGGCATTCGCGGCGCTGCATAAGGAAAAATCATGAAGTGTGGATTTGTTGCGTTGATTGGTCAGCCGAATGTCGGCAAATCGACATTGATGAACCATTTGCTGGGCCAGAAACTCAGCATCACCAGCAGAAAGCCCCAGACCACCAGGCATCGTATATTGGGTATCGATACCAGCCCGGATGGGCAGGTGATCTATCTCGACACACCGGGCATGCACACAGGTGAAAAACGCGCTCTGAATCGTTATCTGAATCGCACTGCCGACACCGCGCTGATGGGTGTCGATATGGTCGTATGGCTCACGGATCGGCTGTATTGGCAGGAGTTTGACGAAACCATCGTCGGCAAACTGAAGCAGGCTGGTCTTCCGGTCATTCTGGCGGTCAACAAGATCGACAAGCTGACTGTGAAACAGGAGATGTTGGAATTTTTTGCCGATGCCCAGAAGCGTTTCCCGTTCACCCATATCGTACCCATATCCGCACTGAAGGGAAACAATCTCGACAAACTGAAAACTCTGATCCTGGAACTGCTGCCCGAGGGTGGACTGATCTATCCCGAAGAACAGATTACCGACCGGCCGGAGCGTTTTCTGGTGGCGGAAATCGTCCGCGAAAAACTGACCCGCAGAATGGGCCAGGAACTTCCCTATGCGCTGACCGTGGAAATCGAACGTTATCAGGAGTTGCCGTCCATTACCAAGATTTACGCCATTATCTGGGTGGAAAGGGATACGCAGAAGAACATGGTCATCGGCAAACAGGGGCAACTGTTGAAAAAAGTGGGTTCCGATGCCAGGCAGGATATCCAGAAACTGCTCGAGCAAAAGGTTTATCTGCAATTGTGGGTAAAAGTGAAAAAAGGCTGGTCCGATAATGAGCGGGCGCTACACAGTCTGGGGTTCAATGAGTGACTGTTCGGTACAACTGCAGCCTGCCTTTGTCCTGCATGGCAGGAATTACCGGGAAACCAGTATCATCGTCGACCTGTTGACCAGGGATTTCGGCAGGATTTCGCTGCTGGCGAAGGGCGTTAGAAAGAGCAGGTCCAGAACGGCCGGCCTGCTGCAACCCTTCGTGCCACTGCTGGTTTCCTATGCGGGAAAGGCGGAACTGAAAACCCTGACCCAGGTGGAAATGGCGCCTCCGGCAATCTCCCTGCAGGGAATGTCGCTGTATTGCGGTTTGTATGTCAACGAACTGGTCGATGCCTTTTTGCACAAACACGACCCACATCCGGAAGTGTTCGATGATTTTCGGCAATGCCTGCTGGATTTGTCGACACAGGTGTCCCTGGACCAGATCCTGCGCAGCTTTGAAATACGCTTGCTGGAGCACACGGGTTATGGCTTGCAGTTGCATCATGAAGTGGATCATGATTGCGCGATTCGTGCCGGTCTGCGCTACCGGTATAGCCCGGGAGTTGGCGCGCAGGTACAGCAGGATGGGGCGTTTTCCGGAGCGATGTTGATCGCGCTGCGATCAGGCAGACTGGAAAGCGCGCAGATGCGGGCAGAGGCAAAAACATTGCTGCGCAGCGTACTCGATTACCATTTGGCGGGCAAGCCTCTGAAAAGCCGGAAATTGCTTGCCCAATTGGTGAAAAACCGGCAGTGCACGAGCTGCGAATGATGGGGATGGCAGGATCCGGAATTACCCGCCGCACAACTATGCATACTGACTTTACATGCATACCCACCCGGGTTTCGGCAATCCCCCCGTTCAGGCCGGGGCAGGCTCAGCCGGGATGACATGACATGGAGCGTGACTGTTGATGATAAAATTGGCTGAAACTTGTGGGTAATCAGGAAACAATTTGGGTTTTCTGGCTATTGCAGCCGTGAAACGGCCGATACCATTATAAAATCTTTCAAATAACAAAGAAAATGAAGAAACAGCCAATATTGTTGGGCGTCAATATCGATCATATCGCAACCCTGCGACAGGCGCGTATGACCCTCTACCCGCAGCCCATACAGGCGGCCTTCATTGCCGAGCAGGCCGGCGCGGACGGTATCACGGCGCATCTGCGCGAAGACCGGCGGCATATTCAGGACCGGGATATTTATCTGCTGAAGGAAATGCTGCACACGCGTTTGAATCTGGAAATGGCGGTGACCGATGAAATGCTGGCCATTGCCACCAGGGTACAACCCCATGCTTGCTGCCTGGTGCCGGAAAAGCGGGCGGAACTGACCACCGAAGGCGGCCTTGATGTCGCTGCAAGTCCGGAACGAATGCGTGAAGCCTGTGCGCGGCTGGTGGCGGCGGGAATCGAGGTATCGCTGTTTATCGATCCCGAAGAGAAACAAATCGATGCCGCGGTGGCGGCCGGTGCTCCGGTGGTCGAACTGCATACCGGCAGCTATGCCGATGCGGAAAATCGTCAACAGCAAGCGTTGGAACTACAGCGCATTGAGCAGGCCGCGGCTTATGCACATAGCGCCGGACTGCAGGTCAACGCAGGGCATGGGCTGAATATCCACAATGTCGAGGCGATTTGCACAATACCGGAAATCGTCGAGTTGAATATCGGCCACGCCATTATCGCTCAGGCTCTGTTTTCCGGGCTGCATGGAGCCGTTGCGGATATGAAGCGATTGATGTGCAGTGCAAGATATAGTGGATATTGAGTTGAGTCTGCCTGCAGCGCATGGTCACGGAACGCCGGGGCATCCGCTCATGAATCCCCACGCAGAGCGTGGCAACCAGGGTGTATCAAACTATTTGAAGCAAAATTGATGCTGAACTAGTGGGTTGCCAGTCCGTACTTCTGGATGCGATACAGCAAGGTGTCTCTGGAGATGCCCAGCAGGCGCGCCGATTTGCTGCGGTTACCGTTGGTTCTGGTGAGCGCCTGGTGGATCAGATCGGCCTGTAGCACATCCAGGTCCAGTCCCTGCTCGGGAAGTCTGATTTCCGCTGTCGAAGCCACTTCAGTGGTGGTATTGAATTCACGCGGCAGATTTTCCGGTTCGATGGTTGTGCCTGCAAGCAGAATGCTCAGCCGTTCGCAGAGATTGCGCAGCTCCCGTATATTGCCGGGCCAGGCATAGCTGCGCAGCTTTTTCAATGCCTGTTTGCTGAAAGTCGGCGCGGAAATACCGTGTTCCTGTGCATAATGCGCGACGAAGTGTCTGACCAGATGCTCGATATCTTCACTACGCTCAGCCAGAGCCGGTAATTCCAGCGGAACGACATTCAAGCGAAAATAGAGGTCCTGACGAAATTCTCCCGCGGCAATCTGCTGCGACAGATCCATGTTGGTGGCGGCGATGATGCGCACATCGACATTGTATGGGTGGGTTTCCCCAACCGGCAGGCATTCGCCGGTTTCCAGAAAACGCAGCAGTTTCGCCTGTATCGATAGCGGCAGCGAGTTGATTTCGTCGAGAAACAGGGTGCCGCCATCGGCGGCCTGGAAAATCCCTTTTTGATTGGCAGTCGCGCCGGTGAATGAACCCTTGCGGTGGCC
>JAJRWJ010000275.1 GCA_024276805.1 Gammaproteobacteria bacterium | reverse complement strand
GCAGTCGTAAAATTATCGCCCCGGCAGAAGGAAAATCAGCGCCTGGAAAAAATAAAAAATATTCTGATCGTTGCCGATTTATACAAGGAAAATACCAACATCGATGTAGTCTATAAAGAATCCATCGACAAAAAATGGCTTGATTTGCAAACTGGAACATTCCCCGACAGAAACACGGCCAGTTTCTACAAGCTGGATATCGATGCCATGGCCAAAAGCCCTGAATACGCTATAAGAATTCCGGCGGTGTCGGATATAGCCAAAATCAGACGCCGTCCTGAATACATGCCCGTCTATTTCGTCAAACGAGGCGGCAAGCTGCTGAAAATCATCCTGCCGGTTTATGGCAAAGGACTCTGGTCGACCCTCTATGGCGACGCGGAAAGCATTGCCGGCATTACCTTTTATCAACAGGGCGAGACGCCTGGGTTGGGAGGCGAAATCAGCAATCCCCGCTGGCAAAAACTGTGACGGGGACGGAGACCGTGGGAACCTGTCTATCTGTGTTGTTGACTAAACACGGGATGTCAGTGCAAGACAAATTACAACGTTATTTAAAATGACTATAGTTATTTGGTTTTCGGCATAATCAATGGCCTCAAGCCATTGTCATGAAATACACAGCCAGACACATTGGCTGTTTATTCCATAAACGCCCTGTAGATGGGTAATTATGGATTCTAACAATTCAGTCATCGGGAGTATCTCTGTGCAAACGATAAAAGCTTCTGAGTTTAAAGCAAAATGCCTTCATTTGATGGATTTGGTCAACAAAACAAATGAAGAGATTATCATCACCAAAAATGGCAAACCTGTTTCACGGTTAGTACCCTATCGTACGCAGGTGGATTCTCTATTCGGATTGCATAAAAACAAGCTGAAAAGTCATGACGATTTGGTCAGTCCGACTGGCGAGGACTGGAATGTGGAGCAATGATACTGCTTGATACACATACCTTAGATTTGGTTGGATGAGGGTAGACATCGACTGGGAAAAAAGGCGTTATTTCTGATTGATCAGTCACTCCAGTCGAAAGAGCTTTTTGTAGCATCCATCAGTTTTGGGAGATTGCCATGCTGGTTGAAAAAGGCCGGTTAGAGATGCAGATGGATGTCGATATATGGCGTCAAAGCTTGATCGATAATGGCTTGTAAGAAATTCCCTTAACCGGAAATATAGCCATTCATGCAGCGTTACTAAAAAATTTTCATGGTGATCCGGCTGACCGGCTTATTGTTGCAACAGCCATTTATTCAACGGCAACATTATGCACGGCAGATAAAAAAATACTTTTATGGAAACAAAAGTTACAAAGCTTTGATGCTCAAATATAACCCTGGGCATCAAACCAGCAACTGCCTGTGGTTCAATGTCAGGAGTTATATTCTCCGCATGTGAATGTTCAGTATTTCGGTGTGTCATTTTTTGTCGAAGGAGTGATGCTCCGCGTCACGGAACGCGGGAGTGTTCCCGGATGGATTCCCATGGAGACTGTGGGAACGATAAAAAAAGGCATATTGAGCTGCTAAAAATTTTTCTGTGGAGAGTAAAAAGCTGTGTCTGTCTATGACTTTGACGCTGCGAAACGAGAACACCAACATGCAAAGGATGTTAAAGGAAATGAATAATGTCCACGGACAATAGCAGTATTTTGCAAACCTATCTGGTCGTGATAGGCGTCTGTCTGGTTGCTTCCTTGCTGGTTTCGGCAGCCGTGGTAAAACTGGCGCCCCGGCAGAAGGAAAATCAGCGTCAGGAAGAAATCAAAAATATTCTGATCGTTGCCGGCTTGTACGTGGAAAATGCAGACATCCATACGATTTATAAAAAAAGCATCGAAAAACGCTGGGTTGAATTGCAAACAGGAACGTTGCTAAACACGGATACAGCCAAACTTGACAAAATTGACATCGATGCCATGGCTAGAAACCCTGAATATGGAAAAAGAATTCCGGCTGCATTGGATATTGCCAACATCAAACGCCGCCCAAAATTCATGCCCGTCTATTTCGTCAAACAGAGGAGCAAGTTGTTGAAAATCATCCTTCCGGTTTATGGCAAAGGCCTTTGGTCTACACTCTATGGCTTCCTTGCTCTGGATGGTGATGCGAAAAGCATTGCCGGTATTTCCTTTTATCAACAGGGAGAGACGCCCGGACTGGGCGGTGAAATCAGCAATCCTCGCTGGCAAAAACAGTGGCAGGGCAAACAGGCTTTTGACGCCAAGGGAAATGTTGTCATTCGCGTTGTCAAAGGAGAAGTAAAGGCAAATTCACAGCAGGCCAATTATCAGGTCGAAGGCTTGTCTGGCGCGACGCTGACCAGTCGCGGCGTCAATAACCTGGTGCGATACTGGCTGGGTGACCATGGTTACGGGCCTTTCCTGAAAAAAATCCGGAGTGCGGAACTTGACTGATCTGCAAACGTTTCTGTCACGACAATTTACGTTGTCGCCTGCGGAGCAGGAAACGATCTTTTTGGGCATGACGGCATTTACCGGTATTGTCCTGCTGCTGGTGACGATTATCTTGATCGTACGCTCCAGGCTTGTTGCTGTTGGTCAGGTTACCGTCATCATCAATCAGGATTCCGGCAAGCAACTGTTGGTGCCAAGTGGTGAAAAATTACTGCAGGCATTGGCTGGCAAAGGGATTTATCTGCCCTCCGCCTGTGGCGGCTGCGGCACCTGCGGGCAGTGCAAGGTAATTGTCAGCGAGGGTGGCGGGAAAGCATTACCGGTAGAACAGGCCAGACTCAGCCATGGTCAGATACGCGCCAACTATCGTTTGGCCTGCCAGGTTACCGTCAGGGAAGACCTGGCAATACAATTGCCCATGGAATTACTGGCTGTCGAACAATGGCAATGCGTGGTTCGCTCCAACCGTTGTGTGGCGACGTTCATCAAGGAACTGATATTGGAGCTGCCGTCCGGAAGACAAATGAATTTTCGGGCCGGGGGCTATATATTACTGGAAGCCCCGCCGTATTCGCTTTGCTACAAAGATTTTGATATCGACGAAAAGTACCGGCCAACCTGGGACAAATTCAATCTCTGGCAATATCGCGCGACACTCAATGTGCCGACCAAGCGGGCCTATTCCATGGCCAATTATCCGGGGGAAAAAGGCATCATCATGCTCAATGTGCGCATCGCATCGCCGCCTCCCGGCCAACCCGAGGCGCCGCCAGGCAAGGTGTCATCTTTTATTTACAGCTTGAAACCCGGAGATACCGTGAACATATCCGGGCCCTATTGCGAATTTTTCGCCCGTGATACTGATAATGAAATGGTTTTTGTCGGTGGCGGTTCCGGCATGGCGCCGATGCGCTCGCATATTTTCGATCAGTTGAAAGGCCTGCATACAAAACGCAAAATCACTTTCTGGTATGGCGCGAGAAGCCTTGGCGAGGTTTTCTACATCAAGGACTTCAATCGTCTTGCCAGGGAATTCGATAATTTTTCCTGGACGATTGGTCTTTCAGAACCCTTGCCCGAAGACAACTGGCAGGGGGCGACGGGGTTTATTCATCAGATATTGTATGAACGTTATTTGAAAGATCACCCGGCGCCGGAGGATTGCGAGTACTATCTGTGTGGACCGCCGATGATGATTACGGCAATGCAAAAGATGCTGGAAGAACTGGGTGTGGATTCAGAAAATATACTGTTCGACAAGTTTGGTGGTTAGTTTGTAATCACCTTGTTCCGTGCAGTTGATTGTCAGCAATGATCGATTGGCTGTTTTTTAGATGTGTTTTTATATTGGAGAAATGCAATGCTGCATATTAAAAAGAAAAAAGTATTGATCATTACCGCGGTATCGGCTTTTGTATTGTCTGTTGCCGCGTGCAATGAAAAGATGGCGCGCCAGGATACCGTGCCGAAAGAGATGACGCAGGCTGTAGAGCAGGCCAGTACTCCCGCGGACCATGAGCAACTTGCCGCCAGTTACGAAAAGGAAGCTGCCGAACTATTAAAGAAAGCACGGAGGCACGAAAAGCTGGCTTCAATTTATGATGAAACCGACAATTCAAAAATGATCTATAGCGCCGATGCCGCACGGCATTGCCGGACAATAGCCAGCAAATACCGGGAAGCCGCTGCTGAAAGTTCAGCATTGGCCAATCTACACAGACAACAGGCTGAAAAATCCAGACAATAATCTTGATGCATATCCTGATTATTGAAGACGAATGCAAAACTGCTGCATTTTTGGCCAAGGGGCTTAAGGAAGAGAGGTTTGTTATAGATGTTGCCGGCAATGGCATGGATGGCCAGCACAATATAGATCATATTCACTATGACCTGATTATTCTGGATGTCATGTTGCCAGGGAAAGATGGCTGGTCAATTCTTGGTGATCTACGGCAGACTCAAAAACAAACCCCTGTTCTATTGTTGACGGCAAAGGATGCCGTCGCCGACAAAGTAAGAGGTCTGGAGCTTGGCGCGGATGACTATCTGGTCAAACCCTTTGCCTTTTCCGAACTGCTGGCGCGAATACGCACTATCCTTCGCAGAGGCCCCATACGTCAAATCAATATTTTCAAGATACTCGATCTGGAAATCGATGCCATCCGCCATCGGGTTCACCGTGGTGGAATCCGGATCGATTTGACCCCCAAGGAATTCCAGTTGCTGCTGCTGATGGCCAGAAGACAGGGTGAGGTTTTATCCAGAACCTTTATTGCCGAACAGGTTTGGGAGATCAATTTTAACAGTGATACCAATGTTGTCGATGTCGCGGTCAGGCGCTTGAGACGTAAAGTGGATGACAGTTTCGACAATAAACTGATACATACTGTCAGGGGCGTCGGCTATGTTTTCGAACAACGCTAAAATCAGTTCACGCTGGTCTTTGACGGGAAAATTAGTCACTTTTTATGTGTTGACGTCAAGCGGCAGTCTCCTGGCGGCTTGTGGTTTTCTGTACTGGACATTGGTCAGTAATATTGACCATGAACACAGACAACTGCTTTCTTCTGAACTGAAGGAATTACATTCCGTATTGCAGCACACACCTATTGATCTGAATTTATTGAAACGACAGGTCAGGGAAGAATCCAGATATACTGGCGATGTGCATAGCGCATCATTCCATCCTTCTTCTGCACATTATTCTTATTACCGGGTTTTAGGTGCTCAGCAGCAACTGCTTGTTGAAACCAAAAACATGTCCAGGCTGTTTCCAATAGCGGTTTTCCCGCAATTATCCAAGACCGGTGATTTTTCACCCCAGGAGAAATTTCAAACGGCAGATGGCCGGAAATTTTTATTGATCACGCAGTTCTATCCCGATGACAGTCATGCATCCCGATGGCATATACAGGCGGCACTGAATATCACCCAGGATGAAGTTATTTTATTGCATTATCAGAAAATGTTGGGGTTGGTGCTGATTATAGGTGTTTGTTTTTCGACGCTTGCGGGTTTCTGGGTCACCAAAAAAGGCTTGAGGCCTTTAGACAAAATCACTCAGGCGGTGCAAGCCATTACCATCAATCATCTGCATGGCACGATTTCCTCTGAAAAATGGCCCAGGGAGCTGACTTTACTGGCTTTGGCATTCGATGAAATGCTGGACCGCCTGGATCGGTCATTTGCCAGGTTGTCGCAATTTTCTGCTGATCTGGCGCATGAATTACGGACCCCGATCAATAATCTGATGGGGGAAACGGAGGTGGCTCTGGGGCGGCAACGGACGTCTGCCGAGTATCGCCGGATTCTGGAATCCAATATGGAAGAATTCAACCGACTGAATCGGTTGATCGATGAATTATTGTTTCTTTCCAGAGCGGAAGCGCCTGATACGAGGATAAATCAGGAAATTATAATTCTTGAACTAAAACTGAAAAAGATTTGTAGCTATTATGAAAGTCTGGCTGCAGATAAGAAAATCACCATTCACATCCAGGGCCAGGCAGCAGTCTTTGCTGACCCAGTGTTATTGCAGCGGCTCTTGAATAATCTCATTGCCAATGCAATCAGTTATTCGGATCCTGGAGGTAAAATCAATCTCCTGGCAAAACAAGGTCGTGACTTTGCCGAAATTCATGTTTGTGATGATGGCATCGGTATCGACAGTAAGGATCTGCCAAAAATATTCGATCGCTTCTTCCGGGCCGATAAGGCGCGGGTGAAAGATACACAGGGTACGGGACTAGGTTTGTCGCTGGTCAAATCGATCATGGATCTGCATCATGGAACTGTCACGGTAAAAAGCAAAATAGGTGAAGGTACAACAGTCATTTTGCGTTTCCCATTAAAACAAACACTAAAATGACAAAATTGTAATTGATTTGTCAGCTTTTTGATGGCTTCTCCCGTTTAGTATGTCAGTAATTATTCAGGAGATAGAACGTGATAGAAATTATTCCCAACTGGCATCCGTTGTTGGTGCATTTTACCCTGGGATTATTAGGCATTGCAGTGTTGTTTTATTGGGCCGGGGCACTTTTGCCCAGGAACAGCCCATGGAAGCAACAATGGCTTAATATGGCCAACTGGTCTTTATGGAGTGGCTGTTTATTTGCCATAGCCACAGCAACTGCCGGCTGGCTCGCCTATAACAGTGTCGCACATGATGCCGCATCTCATGCAGCAATGACCCTGCATCGTAATTGGGCGCTGCCAACCGCTGCCTTCTTTCTATTGTTGGGTTTATGGGCCATCATTCTGGCAAATAAAGGCCTTCGACCCGGTTTCCTGTTTTTAACCTTCTCTTTGACTGCAGGCGGTGTGCTGATGGTTACCGGTTGGTTGGGGGCGGAAGCTGTTTATCGTTATGGCTTGGGAGTCAAATCATTGCCTGCAGTTGAACTAGGAGCTGATGGACATAATCACAGCCATGGCTCGATGCACGATGAAAGCAATGAAACCGGACACAATCATGATATCGCGGCAATGGGGCAGATGATGTCAGGGGAAGGCCATGCCGGGCACGATCATGGAATCGACACGGCAATAAAAAGTGAAATGGAAAATGGATCGGCAAAAGAAATGGTGCAGATGATGCCAGTGGAAGGCCATGCCGGACACGATCATGGAAGCGAAGCAACGGTCATTAAGAGTGATCTGGAAACAGGAGCAAAAGGACTGCAAACCAAAGCGATGCCTGAAGGCGCCATGGATGCACCTGTAGCGCAAGCCTCAATGAAAAATCCACATCATCATGATGCAAATAAAATCTCTGCT